>JAHBAO020000263.1 GCA_018500065.2 Octadecabacter sp.
ACGTTCCGTTGAATTGTGCTGCTACACCAGAGCAAAGTGTCGTCTTCCTATAGCGGCCATTGGTGGAAAGCGCGGCGAAGGTGCCAAAAGAGCCCAATCCGAAGGATACTGCAACTTGTACCAAGGTCGGGTTTGGGCGTCAGAGCGGACCTCGCAAGTTCGGGGTCTTGAGTGCAAAAGCGGGAGGGGTTTGCTTGGAGCTTTTAGGCTGTTCCAACGCATGAACGCCAATGTTTCGCGTAGGCTCTTAGGGCTTGAGTGTCCTTTGCAGTACTGGATGTTGTTGGCTGCACCAACTCCGCAGGAGCACCCATTAACATAGCAGCGCCAATGCTCGTCCCGGTGGCGGCTTCGCTTATCAGAACCGGACGGTCGGTCGCTGCTTGAAGCATAGCAACAAATTCTGCATTTCGTGCAAACGGCCCTTCGACAATTGTCGGGCCCGTTGCTCCGGTCAGTTGCAAGCATGTGTCGGTCATTAAGGCGAGGTAGAACGAGAGGGCGACCGATCTGCGCCCTGTTCCAACATCTGGCTCCTCTGCGCTCCACTGCATCTGCCGCCCTTGGAACGGGCCGGTGCGGGGATCGACGGCAGGATGAATCATGAGCGAGGATGCCAGAACATCCGCAATGTCGCGACCAGACGGATCCGACTGATGGCCTTGCTGGATTATCTCAAATTCGCGCCCACCCATGAACCGTGCACTGGGCACGGCCTGCCCTCGGGCGTTGACGTTGATGAGGGTATCGCGAGATGGATCAAGGGGGGCGTCTGTGCCACCCATCGACATCACGATGACCCACGTTCCTGTTGAGACGACCGAAAAAGACCCGGTTTGGGTTAGGATGTGTGGGTAGAGCGATGCATTTGAATCGTGAATACCAACGCTGACTTGTGTATCGACGGGCAGTCCGGTGGCCTCAGCGATGTCGGGCAGGATCTGGCCAAGCACTTCTGTGGATTTTCGAACCGGCGCAATCTTACCCTCAATTCCAAGCCGTGCTGGCAGTTCGGAATAGATGCCTTTGCGCGGCGACCAAAGATCGGTGTGGCACCCGATTGAAGTCACATCAGTTGCAGCAACCCCTGTCAGGCGGTGCCCCCAATATTGCGGATAGGTGACGATCTGGGCCGTGCGATCCCGCAGGGTTGGATCGGTTGAAAACTGGTAATGAAGCTGCGCGCCGATGTTCAGCCCACCCGCCAATTTCGGTGAACCTGTCTGGGCGAAATCCGGCCTGATCGCATCGTATGCGGCGACGATGTCGGCGGGGTATTCATGCTCGTAATCGAGAATTGGCGCGGCGAGTGTTCCGTCGCTGGCAAGCAAAGCCGCGCAGGCCCCGTGCGTTGTGATGGAAATGGCGTCGACGCCATGATCACGATGGAACGTCGCCAACGCGTCCAACAGAAACGACCAATGTCCATCAACGTCATAGTGCGGCCACGGCGGTCCGGCCTGCACAACGTTGGGCCGGGTCAGCACCGCGATTTCCGTCAGCGACTGCACATCGACCAAGGCCAGTTTCGCATTGGTCTTTCCGATGTCGATAACGGCGATGTGTCGATGGGCTGTCATGGCATATGAAACAGCGGCGTCAGTGCCACCGCAATGGGGGAGTTGTCCGCATTCGTGTCCATGATGTCGCCCATGTGCGCCCACCATTTCTGCATCACAGGATGATCCGGCAGCGCGTCCATGCCGTGGTCATCTGCGCGGGTCAGAACGCCGATCAGATGGTTCGTTTCCTCGTCCAGATGGATCGAATAATCACTGACGCCGGCGTCATGCAACAGCTCAGCCAATTCCGGCCAGATCGCATCATGCCTCCGCTTGTATTCCGCCCTTTGACCGGCATGCAGCTGCATTCTGAAAACATAACGTTCGCTCATGCTTTGCGCCTTGCGGCGGCCATGACCCAAAGGCGTGGCAGGGCAATGACCCCGATTAACAGTAGGCCGATAAAGATCGACATGACGATGCCGGGCACATTCAGCAGCCCAAGCCCGAAGGTCACCAAACCCATAACGAAGGCAGCAATAACGACGCCCGGAATAGTGCCCGAGCCGCCCAAGATATTCACGCCACCCAGAACGACCATCGTGACCACCTCAAGCTCCATGCCCGTCGCGATACTTGGCCGAGTTGAGCCAAGGCGAGAGGTGAGGCAGATTGCTGCGACGCCGGACATCAGGCCCGTCAGCAAGAACAGGATGAACTTGACCCGTTGCACACGGATGCCGCTGAACAACGCGCCCGTGGGGTTGTTGCCAATGGCGTAGACGGCCCGCCCGAAGTTGGTTTTATGCAGAAGGACGCCGTAGATCACCGCGATGATCACAAACAGCAGCATCTCAACCGTGAAAACCCAATAGATGTAGCCCTGTCCGAACCACGAAAAGCTGGCTGGGTAGCCGCGAAAGGCATCATCGCCGAGGATGATAAAACTGATACCTCGGAACAGGCTCATGGTGCCGATTGTCACAACGATGGACGGCAGGCCTAGCACGGTTACGAAGAACCCGTTGAACGCGCCGCACAGCAAACCAACCGTCAGGCCGATCACCACCAATTCAGGTGTTCCGGCGCCGTATTGAACCGCAAGCCCCATTGCGGTGCTGGCCAGCGCGATGATGGACGCCACCGACAGGTCAATCTCACCCGAGATGATCAGCAGAGCCATCGCGAAGGCGATCATGGCCTTTTCGGTAAAGTTAAATGTCGCGTCGCTGAGGTTCCATGCGCTCAGGAAATAGGGCGAGGCAAAGCTGTTCACGACAAAGATCGCGATGGCCACGGCCAGCAGCAAGGCTTCCCAGCTCTTGAAGACCCTCGCGGCTCGGCTGTTCAAACGATCGGGGACGTGACGGGCCTGTGTGATATCTTGGGTGGCGTCGGTCATTGTGCACCTTCCGCTTCTTTGAGGATAATACGGCCCTTGTTGCGGCCAGCGCGAGCGTTGAAGGCGACTGCGATCAGGATTGCACTGCCCGAAATCGCGAGTTGCCAGAACGGCGAGATATTCACAACGGGCAGCGCGTTTTTGACCACACCAAGGAAGATCGCGCCAAGCACCGCCCCCCCGACAGATCCGATGCCGCCCGCAATTGAGATGCCACCGATCACGCAAGCCGCGACGACCTCAAGCTCGAACCCGCCAGCGATATCGACGTAAGCCACCGCAAAGCGCGACACCCAGAGATAGCCTGTAAGACCTGCCAGAGCGCCTGAGACAACGAAGGCCCAGAACTGTGTTTTGCCGACATCGATACCGGTATAGACCGCCGCATGGGGGTTGCCGCCCACAGCAAAGATGGATCGCCCAAACCCTGTGCGCGCCATCATGATCCCGAACAGGATGATCGTGATGATCGCGGCCCACGAAAGCACCGGAAGGCCGAGCAGTACCATGCGCGGGAAGTCGGTAAAGGCCGGTGACATTTCGTGGCTGTTCACCCATTTACCGTCGGAGATCAGGAAGATGATGCCACGGAAAATCGTCATCGTGCCCAAGGTTACAACGATGGGTGGAATGGCGAGTTTCCAGACAAGGATGCCATTGATCGTCCCCATGACCGCGCCAAGAAAGATGGCGATCGCAATGATGACAGGGATCGGCAAGCCAGGCATCGCGACGTTGATCATCGCGACGGCCATGCCCGTCAAGGCCAGATTGGCGGCGACGGACAAATCAATGCAGCGGGTCAGAATCACCACCATTTGCCCCAAGGCCAGAATGATTAGCGGCGCTGTATCATTGAAAACATTGGCCAGATTGGACGGCGCGACAAATCCTGCAAAACGGGAGGCCACAAGCAGGAGTAAGACAAGAATGGCGGATCCAAGAATGGTCTCGCGCACGGGAATAAACCGCATCATGCTACTTTTCCTTCTGCAGAAGAGGTGATTCCAGCCGCATGGCGGACAAGTGTTTCGGGGGTGATTTCATCACCGCTTAGTTCTGCCGCAATGCGCCCGTCACGCATAACGATCACACGATCCGACATGCCGATGACTTCGGGAATTTCCGAGCTGACCATGATGACCGAAAGGCCCTGCGCCGCGAGTTCCGCCATGAATTCATGCACCGCCGCCTTGGAGCCGATGTCGATGCCCTTGGTCGGTTCATCGAGGATGATCACCTGTGGCTGGGTTGCAAGCCATTTGGCGATAACGACCTTTTGCTGGTTGCCACCCGATAGATTTCCGACGTCTTGATCCAAGCTGGCGGCACGCAGGTCCAGTCGCTCAGAATACTCGCGGGCGAGTTTGAATTCTTCGGCCAATTTCAAGAACCCACGACGAGACGTTCGCCCTAGGGACGGCAGCGTGATGTTCTGAAAAATCGGCAAGCCAATAACCGCGCCCTGTTTGCCGCGATCTTCTGGCACATAAACGATGCCATTGCTGACCGCATCGGCAGGGGAACGAACAACCTTAATATCCCCGTTGATCCGACAGACACCTTTTGATGGCTTTGTAATACCAAACAGCGCCTGCATGAATTCCGAACGACCCGCACCAACGAGGCCGTAGAACCCAAGGATCTCACCCTTGTTCAGCGTGAAATTGATATTTGCAAACTCGGTCGGGTGCTCGTAGCCGACCACCTTCAGGACCTCAGCGCCAATGTCCTTTGCGCGGTCCGGAAAAATCTGATCGACAGACCGGCCAACCATCAATTTTACCAGTTCGTCTTCATCAATATCGGCGATCAGACCATCGCCAACGAACGCGCCGTCCCGAAACACGGTGTAGCGGTCAGCGATGCGGAAAATTTCATCAAATTTATGGCTGATAAACAAGATCGCTTTGCCTTGGGATTTCAAGGTCTCAACCAGCTCATAAAGCTCTTCGATTTCTTTGTGTGACAGCGCCGCAGTCGGTTCGTCCATGATCACCACACGGGCATCCACCGACAATGCGCGGGCGATTGCGACAAGGTGCTTGTTTGCAATACCAAGGTCGCGCAATTGGGTGTGAGAGCTAAACGGTGCGCCAATTTCCGTCAGCAATTCTGACGCCGCGCGGTGCATTTCCGCTTTGTCAATCAGGCCAAACCGCATCTTCGGCGCGTGGCCGATGTAGATATTTTCTGCAACCGAAAGTTCGTCGAACAAAACCGTTTCTTGATGGATCGCAGTGATGCCCGCATTAGCTGCGTCATTGGGTGTGGTAAATGAAACCGGTTGCCCGTCAATGCGGATTGTGCCGCCGTCTGTCTTGTAGATGCCTGTCAGGATCTTGACGGTTGTCGACTTTCCAGCCCCGTTTTCACCAACCAAAGCAGTGACTTGGCCGGGATATAGGTCGAGCTTGACTTCATCGAGGGCTTTGACCCCCGGAAAGGTCTTGGTAATCATGTCCATCGAAACGACCGGAGTCACGTCTGGAGAAGTTGGCGCAGGGTGCGTCATGGATCAGGACCTCGTTGGACAGCGGGAAAATGGAGTGTCCGGCCCGACGCAACAGGTGCGCCGGACCAGTCAGGGAGATTTAAAAGATCGACTTGAACTGGTCGATGTTGCTGGCGTCGTAGACGAACGGATCAGCCATCGCGCCTTCGTTGTTCTCGTCTAGCGTCAACGACCCCATGCGTCCCATCGGGATTTCAGCACCGGCCATCGCTTCGACGTCGTTCTGGCTTAGCTCATAGGCCAACATCGTCGCGGAGTAGCCCAGATCGATCGGGTTCCAGATTGCGAAGGATTGGGACGCACCGGATTCAATCGCACCAGCCATTTCGGATGGCAGGCCAAGACCTGTCACGTTGACTTCGCCAACTTTGCCTGCGTCCACAACAGCTTGTGCCGCAGCAACGATACCAACAGACGTTGGCGCGATGATCGCGTCCAGATCAGGGTAGGACTGCATCAGGCCAGTGGCTTCACGGTAAGATTTATCCGCCAAGTCGTCACCATAAACTGTCGCAACAACTTCGATGCCTGGGTAGTCACCCATGACGGCTGTCATTTCATCGATCCAGATGTTCTGGTTCGTGGATGTTGTCGTCGCAGAAAGCAACGCCACTTCGCCGCCATCTGGCAGATGATCTGCAGCCAGCTTGATGATCATGTTGCCGATTAGCGGGTTAGACGACGGGTTCAGGTGCAACTGGCGACCTTCTGGTGCAACGCCAGAGTCCCAGCTGATAACCGTGATGCCGCGATCCATAGCGCGCTGCAATGCAGGCACGAGGGCGTCTGTGTCATTTGCGGAAATCGCAATGGCATCAACCTGTTGTGCGATCAGTGCGTTGATCACTTCGATCTGACCTTCTGCGGTGGTGTCGGTCGGACCAGTATAAATGATCTCGACATTGCCAAGCTCTGCGGCCGCTTCTTCAGCGCCCTCAGCTGCAGCTTCAAAGAACCCGATGCCGAGCGCTTTAACGACAATCGCAATCCGCACATCGTCTTGTGCAAACGCTGGTGTGCCGAACATTGCGCCGGCCAGTGCAACGGATGTTGCTAGTTTCTTAAGTACACTCATGGTTTCCTCCCTGGAGTGGTTTCAATCAGGCTGGCAGTTGCGCCACCCCCTCTTTCTGCGTAGCGCCTATGGGCACCACGATCAGTGTCACATCCGCCGATTCCAGCATGGCCGCCGTGCGGTCATCGATGCCTTCGTCGGTGATGATTGTGTCGATCCGCTCAAGTGGGCAAAGCACCAGGCTTGAACGGTTTTCGAATTTCGAGCTGTCGACCAAAACGATAAGCTCTTCGGCCTGTCCGATCAGCTTCTGCTCTGCTTGGATCAGCAGTGGATCGCCCTCCATCAGGCCCAGCGGTCCGATGCCTTGCGCGCCCATGAACATGCGTTTGGCATAGAAATTGCGCGTCACGTCATTGTCGAACGGAGACAGGATGATGTTCTGTTCGCGGTAGATGATCCCGCCGGACAGCATCACTGTGTTGCTGGTGTTCTTGAGTAGATGTTCCGCAATCGGGAACGAATTTGTAAAGACCTGCATGCGGCGCGAAGCCAACGGGTGGACCATCTGAAACGTGGTTGTGCCGCCGTTGATAATGATCGGTTCACCGTCATCACACAGTTCAACAGCCGCGGCGGCAATTGCCTGCTTCTCGGCGATCTGCATGGTTTCGTTGACCGAGAAAGGGCGCCCAGCAAGCCCGACAAACGGCTTCGTAGAAATCGCCTCGGCACCGCCGCGCACCCGGCGCAGACGTTTTTGTTCATCGAGCGTGTTGATGTCGCGACGCACTGTCGCTTCGGATGCGCCGGTTAGCGAACACAGGTCCACGACCGTTACCAATGAGCGATCTTGGACGGCGGATAGGATAACGCGGTGACGGTCGTTCTCGTGCATTTGATGCCCTTTCGATTGGCCTAACGTGGATTGAGTCGCGGCATTGTGTCAATCATTTTTTATCAACTTCAATCATTCTGCATTGCAGCATGATTGCTTATGACTGAAAATGATTGACTTGAAGGGGCGTCCCCGTCAGCTTGTTCTCAACATTTTCGACTTAACCCGCCCACCCCGGAGACACACATGACCTTTTCCAAGACCATTTCAAAAGACAGTCAAAGCCTTGAAAATAAATGGGATGACGGCCTGGCCGCAAAGATGAGCGAGCCTGAAAAGCTCCTCTATCGTTCGAACCTTTTGGGGTCGGACAAGAGAATCACAAACTACGGTGGCGGCAATACTTCGGCGAAAGTGATTCAAAAGGATCCGCTCACAGGGGAAATGGTTGAGGTGTTGTGGGTCAAAGGGTCTGGCGGCGACGTGGGCTCGATCAAGATGGACGGGTTCTCGACGCTTTATATGGACAAGTTGAACGCCTTGCGCGGCATTTATCGCGGGGTGGAGTTTGAAGACGAGATGGTGGCCTACCTGCCCCATTGCACATTTAATCTGAACCCACGTGCGGCGTCGATTGACACGCCACTGCATGCCTATGTCCCACAAAAACATGTGGATCACATGCACCCTGATGCGATCATTGCAATTGCGGCCGCCAAGGACAGCAAGGCCCTGACCCAGCAGATTTTTGGGGACAGCATTGGATGGTTGCCGTGGAAGAAGCCGGGCTATGAATTGGGCCTTTGGTTGTCAGACTTCTGCGAGAAGAACCCCGATGCCAAGGGCGTCGTGCTGGAAAGCCACGGCCTGTTCACATGGGCAGATGACGCGAAGGATTGCTACGAGTTGACCGTCAACATCATCCAGACAGCAATGGATTGGTTTGCCAAAGAAACGGCAGGCAAGGACGCCTTTGGCGGGGCCGTTCATAAATCCATGTCCACAGATGATCGCCGCGCTACTGCCGCACGACTGATGCCGGCCATTCGTGGGTTTGTATCCGGCCAGCAGCACATGGTCGGGCACTTTACCGACAGTGATGCGGTTCTTGAATTCGTCAACGCCAAGGATATGCAACGCCTCGCAGCACTTGGTACGTCCTGCCCTGATCATTTTTTGCGCACCAAGATTTGCCCTCTGGTGGTGGACTTTGACCCCGCCAAACCGGACGTGGACGCAACGCTTGCCGGTCTCGCCGACGCCATCGCGGAATACCGCGTCGGTTATCAGGCCTATTACGATCGTTGCATGAAAGACGACAGCCCGGCCATTCGCGACCCGAACGCCGTGGTCTACCTGATCCCCGGCGTCGGCATGATCACCTTTGCCAAAGACAAGGCAACAGCACGGATTTCTGGTGAATTCTACGTCAACGCGATCAACGTCATGCGCGGTGCGGATGCAGTGTCTGAATATCAGGGCCTGCCCGAACAAGAGGCGTTCGACATCGAATACTGGCTCCTTGAGGAAGCCAAATTGCAACGTATGCCAGCACCAAAATCTATGGCTGGACGTGTGGCTTTGGTCACTGGTGGTGCTGGAGGCATTGGCGCGGCCACGGCTGAACGGTACCTGCGCGAAGGCGCTTGCGTGATGCTGGCGGATATTGATGATGCAGCATTGGCGGAAACTTTTGAGGGCCTGAGCGGGAAATACTCTACCGACGTCGTGCGCACGGTGAACATGAATGTCACCAGCGAAGATGCGGTGACGGCCGCATACTCGGATATTGCGGCTGAGTTCGGTGGCGTAGATATTCTGGTGTCAAACGCAGGCATCGCCAGTTCCGCCCCCATCGAGGACACGAGCCTTGATCTCTGGAACAAGAACATGTCGATCCTTTCGACCGGATATTTCCTTGTGAGCCGCGAGGCGTTCAAGCTGTTCAAGGTGCAGGACATGGGCGGAACGGTTGTCTTCGTCGCGTCCAAGAATGGTCTTGCCGCCTCGCCCAATGCCTCTGCCTATTGCACTGCTAAAGCGTCCGAAATCCACCTAGCGAGGTGCCTTGCATTAGAAGGTGCGCCAATGGGTGTTCGCGTGAATGTGGTGAACCCCGATGCGGTTTTGAAAGGGTCCAAGATCTGGCAGGGTGAATGGCTCGACCAGCGCGCTGGCACCTACGGAACCGACAAGGACGGGTTGGAGGAAATGTATCGCGATCGCTCCATGCTGAAACGCTCCGTACTGCCTGAGGACATCGCAGAAGCCGCCTATTTCCTCGCATCCGATCTGTCAGCTAAGTCGACAGGCAACATCATCAACGTCGATGCCGGCAACAAAGAAGCGTTCACGCGCTAAGGCGTCCAAGGGAGGACACGATATGAGCTATGACAGCGCAAAAGCCGCCTTCGCCGATTGGGGCGTCGATACCGAAGCCGCCCTAAGCCGGTTGGCTGACATCCCAATCTCCATGCACTGCTGGCAAGGCGATGATGTGGTCGGGTTCGAGACCAAAACGGGGAGCTCAGGCGGCGGCATTCAAGCCACTGGAAACCATCCCGGTCGCGCCCGCTCGCCAGATGAGCTGCGCGCCGATCTTGAGTTTTCCTACTCAATGATCCCCGGTAAGCACCGGCTGAACCTGCATGCTTGCTACCTTGATACCGACCAGAACCCTGACAGGGACGAGATCGAATACAGCCACTTTGCACCTTGGGTTGATTGGGCGAAGGACCAAGGTCTCGGCCTTGATTTCAACCCGACGTTCTTTGCCCACGAAAAGGCCGACGACAATCTGACACTCAGCCACCCCGATCAGGGCATTCGCGATTTCTGGATCGAACATGGGCTACGGTCACGCGACATCGCCGCCCAGATGGGCGCGGCCCTCGGCTCGTCTGTCGTAAACAACATCTGGGTGCCCGATGGCTACAAAGACACGCCCGTAGACCGCATGGCGCCGCGCCAACGTTTGGAAAGTTCGCTCAATGCGATGATGGCGACGCAACACGACAAAGCGCAGATGCTGGATGCTGTTGAAAGCAAGCTTTTCGGTATTGGTGTTGAGGCCTGCACTGTCGGCAGCCACGAGTTCTACATGGGTTACGCGATCCGCAAAGGCACCCTGCTGTGCCTCGACATGGGGCATTTCCACCCGACCGAGAACGTTGCCGACAAACTCAGTTCGGTGGCCTTGTCCGTCGATGAAATCCTGCTCCACGTCAGCCGCCCAATGCGATGGGACAGCGATCATGTGATCCTTTTGGACGATGCGATTATGCAAATGGCGCAAGAATTGGTAAGCGCCGATCTGTTGAACCGCACTCATATCGGGCTCGATTTCTTCGACGCGACAATCAGCCGGACAGCCGCGTGGGTTATAGGCACCCGTAACATGCAAAAAGCACTGTTGCGCGCACTACTGGCCCCGTGGGATGGGCTGAAGTCAGCGGAAAACAACCTCGACTACACGTCCCGCCTGGTTGTCACCGAAGAGATAAAGGACTTGCCATACGCAACCGTCTGGGCGGAATTCTGCGAACGGATGAGCGTCCCTTCCGGCCAATCTCTTGTCTCGGGCCTAAACCGATACCAATCCAGTGTCGCCGATCGCGGCTGAATATGCTGCATCAGAACGTGTTTGGCGATTTCGAGAGGCTGTTTTGGGTCGGGGAGCCCACATTCGAGAAAAATCGTCCTTCGGCAGCTTCGTCCCGCTCCTCGATGGTTGATCCCTATCGCGGCGAAAGGGCGGTTTGGATTTAGCTGAAATTTACACCGCTGAATGACCGCAATCGGGAAGCCCTCTGCGATGCAACAAACAGCGTGCCGCACCTGCAAGCGGATGCTGCGTCGGCAAACATCCGCACGGGTAACGGCGGCAAAGTCCGCTACTTGATCCTTGGGGGTTTCGTTTTTGCTGCGGTACGCATGAATGACCGGTTTTCCTGCTGCGTGGCGGCGTGGAAATCTACGCTGTTGAATTAATTTCCGCGCTGCGAGCGCAAGCAGCGAAGAATCTGTTCGTCTACTGTGGGCTCACCCGACACCTTTGCCACACATCACACCAAGGTCCGGCTCGAAACCGTTGGCCGTCCACTGCGCCTCGCATGAAATGGTAAAATTGGGACTTTGGGCCCTCGACGCCGCATCATTCACAATCCGATGTATCGTTTGAGATGAGCGCACAGCATATCGACCCTCCGCCTGTTAATGAAAGACTTCATGATGAGGTCAGTATTGCTGATGTCGCGGGCTATAGGGGCCGCTCATGGAAATAATGTGCGTCCAGCACCGGGTCGAGATAAATGTGGCATCGCCGACAGTACTAAGATTGACTGATTTATGTTGATAACTTCAAACGGACCAAATTCGAGCGCTTAGGTAAGAAAGTGGCGGTGCTGAGATCCGTCGTAACTTTAGTGCTATCGCCCACATGTCTCCGTTCAATAAAGCCAACACACAAATTGTTTCGATCGAAAGGATCGAAGCCGGTTTGCGCGTGGCTGGGAAAAAGGCAAGCGATAACCCAGTTTACCTTCCTATCTTTGAGCGCCTCCTAAAAGAGCGCGAAGCGCTTCTGGCGCGACGTTCGAGTTTGGATCTGGCGAGAGAATGGGCAACCTGACGGGTGGCTTCCCGTTTGATGCCATTTCAACACTCTCAGTTATTCAGCGAATGCCTAGACTGTCTCATCACCCAAATTGCGTCCTGGTGTCGCTATTTTGCCGCATTGAAATGACTAGGAGAAAAGGCCAAATGCGAGCTGTTTGTAGCGACGATTGTGTAGCAAAATGTGGAGCAAACGGCCGTTAGGCTCTCACATCAGAGTGGAGTTAAAGCTTATTATTACTTAAATTCAAACAGTTACGGTAGCCAAGCGCAGGTTGGCGTGGCGGAGACGAAGGGATTCGAACCCTCGAGACCCTTCCGGGCCTACTCCCTTAGCAGGGGAGCGCCTTCGACCACTCGGCCACGTCTCCGCCGACCGCAATAGCGATCTGGCAATTGGGGGGCAAGGGTGAAATCGCCCGAAATTTTAGGTGTTGAACAAGAAGTGCAGCACATCGCCGTCTTTGACGACATAACCTTTGCCTTCAGCACGCATTTTTCCGGCTTCTTTGGCGGGCTGTTCACCACCCAAGGCCACGAAATCATTATAGGCAATCGTCTCGGCGCGGATGAAGCCTTTTTCGAAATCACCGTGGATCACACCGGCCGCTTGTGGGGCTTTGGTTTCGGCCTGAACAGTCCATGCACGGGCTTCTTTCGGGCCGACGGTGAAATAGGTTTCGAGATGCAACAACGCGTAACCGGCTTTGATAAGGCGATCCAAACCAGCCTCTTGCAGGCCCATTTCCTCAAGGAACATTACGGCTTCATCGTCTTCAAGCTGGCTGATTTCTTCTTCGATCTGCGCGGAGATAATGACGTGGGAATTACCTTGTGCGGCAGCCATTGCAGCGACAGCGGCCGAGTGCGCATTACCTTCGGACGCCTCGGATTCGCCAACGTTACACACGTACAAAACCGGCTTTGTCGTCAAAAGTTGCAGCATATTCCATGCCTTAAGGTCATCCTCATCAACCTCAATCACACGCGCAGGTTTGCCATCTTCAAGCGCGGCTTTCGCCTCTTCGAGCAAGCGGACCTGCTGCACGGCGTCTTTGTCGCCGCCGCGGGTTTTGCGGATCAGGTTTTGCAAACGCTTCTCAATGCTTTCCAAATCGGCCAGCATCAGCTCAGTTTCAATGGTTTCGGCATCCGCAACCGGATCAACGCGGCCGTCAACATGGGTCACATCACCGTCTTCAAAACAGCGCAGCACATGGGCGATCGCATCCGTTTCGCGGATGTTGGCAAGGAACTGGTTTCCCAGGCCTTCGCCCTTCGACGCACCCTTAACGAGGCCCGCAATGTCCACGAAAGTCATCCGTGTCGGAATAATGGATTTGGAACCAGCAATCGCTGCAAGCTTATCAAGGCGCGCGTCCGGAACCGCGACTTCGCCCACATTCGGCTCAATCGTACAGAACGGGAAGTTTGCGGCTTGCGCTGCGGCAGTACGCGTCAACGCGTTAAACAACGTGGCCTTGCCCACGTTTGGCATGCCTACGATACCCATTTTGAAACCCATGACGCCGCTCCTGCTTAATGTTTGTGGGCTTCTAGGCCGCGAGAGGCGCGCCCGCAAGCATTTGAGGCATTGATTTTCGCCCCCGCCTGCGCCAAACCGCAAAGACCGCTATGAAGGACACCCCGATGACACGTATTGACGCCAAATTTGCAGAGCTACGCGCCGCCAATAAAAAGGCGTTTGTTGCCTATGTCATGGCGGGCGATCCAGACTACGCAACTTCGCTGGAAATCGTCAAAGGTTTGCCCGCGGCTGGTGTTGATATCATTGAACTCGGCCTGCCTTTCACGGACCCGATGGCGGATGGCTCCACCATCCAACTCGCTGGGCAACGCGCGCTTGAAGGCGGCATGACCCTTGATCAGACACTTTCTATCGCTGCTGAACTGCGCCAGACGGACAACACGACCCCGATAGTTATGATGGGGTATTACAACCCGATCTATTCGCGTGGTGTTGATACGTTCTTAGAGCAAGCAAAGACCGCGGGCATTGACGGGTTGATCATCGTTGATCTGCCGCCAGAGGAAGACGACGAATTGTGCATTCCAGCCCAAGCCGCCGGACTCAACTTCATCCGCCTTGCGACACCAACAACGGACGAAAAGCGCCTGCCTAAGGTGCTTCAGAACACATCTGGTTTCGTCTATTATGTTTCCGTGACCGGAACGACCGGCGCAGCGGCTGCACAAGCAAGTGACGTCGCCCCCGAAGTGGCGCGCATCAAAGCGTCCACCGATCTACCTGTTATTGTCGGCTTTGGCGTCCGCACGCCTGAAACTGCCAAAGACATCGCGGGCGTGGCAGATGGCACTGTTGTCGGCTCAGCGATCGTTGAAAAAATCGGCGCGGGAGAACCCGTGGCTGACGTACTGGCCTTTGTCAAAACGCTCGCCGACGGCGCACACCGCGCCTAAAGCGCAACCAGACTTTCAAACAGTTTGTGGCAATTCCTTGTGTAGGAACTGGTCCCGCCCGCACGTCTTGCGCTATTTCCCCCAAATTGGTAAGAGAACCTAACCAATATAGTCGAAAGTACGCGATATGCCTGTCATCACCACCATCGACGACCTGAAACGCATCCACAAACGCCGCACGCCAAAGATGTTTTATGACTACGCAGAAAGCGGGTCATGGACAGAGCAAACATTTCGCGAAAACACGTCCGATTTTGAAAAACTCCGCCTGCGCCAACGGGTTGCTGTGGATATGACAAACCGCACGACAGCTAGCCAGATGATCGGGCAAGACGTCGCGATGCCCGTTGCCCTTGCCCCTGTCGGACTTACTGGGATGCAATGCGCCGATGGTGAGATCAAGGCCGCCAAAGCCGCCGAAAAATTCGGCGTGCCGTTTACGCTGTCGACCATGTCGATCTGTTCCATCGAAGACGTTGCCGAGAACACCGACAAACCGTTCTGGTTTCAGGTTTATACGATTAAAGACGATGATTTCATGAAGCGGCTCTTTGACCGTGCGAAAGCCGCCAAGTGTTCCGCCATCGTCATCACCCTTGATCTGCAAATCCTCGGCCAACGTCACAAAGACCTCAAGAATGGTCTAACGGCGCCGCCAAAATTCACCATCCCGACGATGATTGACTTGGCGACGAAATGGACGTGGGGGCTGCAAATGCTTGGCACCAAACGGCGTTTCTTTGGCAATATCGTGGGGCATGCGAAAGACGTCAGCGACCCGTCTTCTCTTGCCAAATGGACGGCCGATGCGTTCGATCAATCGCTTGATTGGAACCGCGTCGCCGAATTGATGAAAATGTGGGATGGCCCCGTCATTCTGAAAGGCATCCTTGACGTCGAGGATGCGAAAAAGGCTGCTGACCTGGGTGCCGACGCGATTATTGTGTCCAACCACGGCGGGCGGCAGTTGGACGGCGCATTGTCTTCCATTCGCATGCTGGAACAGATCGTGGATGCGGTCGGGGATCGCGTCGAAGTGCACTTTGACAGCGGCATTCGGTCCGGTCAGGACGTTTTGAAAGCCTTAGCACTTGGCGCAAAGGGCACCTACATCGGGCGCGCATTCGTCAACGGTCTTGGTGCGATGGGCGAAGCTGGTGTGACCAAAGCACTCGATGTCATCCACACCGAACTGGATCTGACAATGGCGCTGTGCGGCCACCGCGACATCACCAAAGTCGACAAGGACATCTTGCTGATCCCCGAAGATTTCTCGGGCAAGTGGGCCTAACACGACCCCTTATCAAAAACGTCTTTCCAAACAGGGATTCGTGCCCTATACGCGCGACTTCACTGGGAGCCATTTGGGTTCCTGACATGGAAAAGTGGGTCGCCACCAGAATCGGGCGACGCGCGAATTGAAAGGATACTAACATGGCTGGCCAAGTTCCAGATTTCGAAGCGACACTGCGCACCGACACAGGCAAAGGCGCGGCGCGCCAAGCACGCCGCGACGGTCTTGTACCGGGCGTCGTTTACGGTGGTGGTGAAGACCCCATCGCGATCAACGTTCCGTTTAACGTTCTGTTCAAAAAGCTGAAAGCTGGCCGTTTCTTGTCCACGCTTTTCAACCTCAAGGTTGAAGGCCAAGAAGACGTCCGCGTGATCTGCCGCAATGTTCAGCGTCACGTTGTCAAAGACTTGCCAACGCACCTCGACTTCATGCGCCTAAAGCGCACAACGAAAATCAACTTGTTCATCGGCGTTGAATTCATCAACGAAGACGAATGCCCAGCGCTGAAGCAGGGTGGCATCTTGGTCCCAGTACGTAACGAAATTGAATTGCTCGTAACGGCCGGCGACATCCCAGAAACCCTCACAGT
>JAHBAO020000065.1 GCA_018500065.2 Octadecabacter sp.
CCACGATAACCGGACCAACACCGCTGATGCGTGTAAGGTCGTCTGCGCCGTCCGTTTTCGCAGCAGCCTTCTTAGGCGCGGCTTTCTTAGGAGCAGCAGCTTTTTCAGCAGCAGGCTTAGCAGCCTTTGGTGCAGCTTTCTTTGCGGCAGGCTTTGCAGCAGCTTTCTTAGGCTGGGATGCGCGTGCAGCAGCAGCTTCGGCTTTCTTGGATGCTGGTGCGCCTTTGTTGGCGGCACGTTCGATCATGTCAGCAGACATGAAGCCGGAACCATTCAGCGCGGCTTTAACGCCGGACTTGCCTGCACCCTTTTCAAGGATGTCAGTGATGCGAACGAGTGTCAGTTGCTGACGGTGGCCTTTGGTGCGCTTGGAAGAGTGCTTCCGGCGGCGCTTAACGAAGTTAATCGTCTTTTCGCCTTTGATCTGGTCGATGACTTCGGCTTGAACGCCAGCATCTGCAACAAGGGGCGCGCCCACGTTGTTGCCAACCATCAAAATATCGTTGAATTGAACAGTTTCGCCAGCTTCCGCAGCGACTTTTTCGACACGCAGTACATCGCCAGATTCGACTCGGTACTGTTTGCCACCGGTTTT
Source organism: Octadecabacter sp. (assembly GCA_018500065.2). GTDB lineage: Bacteria > Pseudomonadota > Alphaproteobacteria > Rhodobacterales > Rhodobacteraceae > Octadecabacter. The sequence goes on from JAHBAO020000065.1 coordinate 596, forward strand.
GAGAACCGCAAACATATCGTTTTCCTTTTCAATCGCGTCTCTGGGGCCCCTTATTCATAAGGCGTTCATTGCTTTCGCAACCCGTGGACAGCGCGCCCATCTTGGGGCGAGTTTTCGCTTAACCCGAACAAATACCTTGCTCGGATGGCGGCTTATCGCGAAAGGTTCACATCAAGTCAACCCAATTGGACGGCCTCGCCATGCGCAAATTAGCCTTTATTTTCTTAACGCTCGCCGTTGCGTGTAGCAATGAGGCGAACCACGTCGGCAATCCGCTGTTGCTGCCGCTAAACGCCCTTGGGTCCAGCATCGGAAATGCCGTCTATAGTGAAAGGCGCGGCAAGGTCGAAGTCTTCGTCAAAACCAACCACCCTGCCCTGATTGCAGACATCCAGCGCGGCGGCGGTGACACCTTGACCAAAGCCTTCGATCTTGCCGATGTCCCAAAACCCGTTCGCATGCCGCACACCCTGCAACTGCAATCCGACTTAGCGCTGTATTCTAACAATCTGGACGCGCTGGTCGTGGCTATAATGGTCGTGTCGGGTTGATGGCTTACGCGTCCAGGCCTGCTATCTGATCGTCTTTCGCGGCTCGAGGCGCCCGGAATTTCCATTTCGCACAATTTTTACGCATGCCGCCCGCTTGGTGGGCTGAACCTATGCATTTGGCGTTTCGCTTTGAAATTGTACGCCAATAAAATTGCAGCCCCCGCTGGCCATGTCGATGAATGTGCGACGCAGCGAAGCTAAGGGAGGCGGCCATCACACTAACAATCCGCACATCAGCCCCTTTGGCACAGCCCGTTCAACCGCGCGCACTCGGGAAGGTCTCGTTGTCGGTCAAATCCGAACGTGGCAAAACTGCGTTGGAAAACCTACGGCAATCAGGATCGCTCAGATGCCTTTTCCCGCGCCCTGACACCGCTGGGCTTGAGGCTGTGTTGGTGAACACTGCGGGCGGCATCACGGGGGGTGATCGGTTTCACGTAACCGCACAGGTGGCCGCGGGATGTTCTTTGACGCTTACGACACAGGCGTGCGAACGGGCGTATCGCGCGCAACCTGACCAAAGCGGGCGTTTGCATACGCATTTGAATGTCGCAAAGGGTGCGCATCTGAATTGGCTGCCGCAAGAGACGATCCTGTTTAACGACAGCAGACTAGAAAGATCGCTTACGCTAAACTTGGCCCCAAACTCCAGCGCGTTGCTGGTCGAGCCAATGGTGTTCGGACGGCAAGCGATGGGTGAAGCGCTTACAAACCTGCGCCTACGGGACCGCATCGAAATTCGCCGCGACAATCGTCCGTTATTCTTGGATGCCACCCGTTTTGACGGCGACATGGCCGCGCATCTGGACATCCCCCATATCGCTGCAGGCGCGCGGGCAATGGCGCTTGTGGTCTATATTGACCGTGATGCGCAAAACCATCTTGCAGCTGTGCGCGCCATGCTACCCGAGCACGCAGGTGCGACCCTCATCGGGGACGATCTATTGGTCGCCCGCATTCTTGCCGATGACAGCTATCTGCTGCGCCAAGACCTGATCCCGATCTTAAAGCGTCTGTCGAACAATCAATTGCCCAAATGCTGGATGATCTAACATGAACCTGACCCCGCGTGAAAAAGACAAACTGCTGGTTGCCCTCGCAGCCGAAATCGCCCGCAAGCGCTTGGCGCGCGGCGTAAAGCTGAACCACCCGGAAGCGATCGCGCTGATCACCGACGCCGTTGTTGAAGGCGCGCGTGACGGGCGTTCTGTTGCCGACATGATGGAGGCAGGTGCGCACGTCATAACCCGCGACCAGTGCATGGAGGGCATCCCCGAAATGATCCACGATGTTCAGGTCGAAGCGACCTTTCCCGATGGCACCAAACTGGTGACCGTCCACAACCCCATTCGTTAAAGGAGGCCATCATGATCCCCGGAGAGTTTTTCCCCGCAGAGGATGCATTGACCCTGAATGAGGGGCGCAAAGCGATTACGTTGATGGTTGCCAATACGGGCGACAGGCCTGTTCAGGTTGGCTCTCACTATCATTTTGCTGAGGCAAACCCTGCTCTGGATTTTGACCGTGCAGCGGCGCATGGGCATCGCCTCGATATTGCTGCCGGAACTGCCGTGCGGTTTGAGCCGGGACAACGGCGCGATGTGCAGCTGATCCCTTTCGTTGGCGGACGGCGCATCTTTGGTTTCAATAAACAGGTCATGGGGGATCTTTGATGCCGACCAAAATTTCCCGCGCCGATTACGGCGCCATGTTCGGCCCCACCACGGGTGACAAGCTGCGCCTTGCGGACACCGACCTTATCATTGAGGTCGAGCGTGACCTGACGGCTGAACGTACCGCCGGACAGAGTAACGCGCCAATTTACGGCGAAGAGGTCAAATTTGGCGGCGGCAAAGTGATCCGCGATGGCATGGGGCAATCTCAGGTTACCCGCGCTGACGGCGCCGTTGATACGGTCATCACCAATGCGCTGATCGTCGATTATACTGGCATCTATAAGGCGGATGTTGGCCTCAGGGATGGGCGTATTCACAAGATCGGCAAAGCAGGAAATCCAGACACGCAGCCGGGTGTGGACATTATCGTCGGCCCTGGAACCGAGGCGATTGCAGGCGAAGGGCGCATCCTGACGGCAGGCGGATTTGACAGCCACATCCATTTTATCTGCCCACAACAGATCGAGGACGCGCTGCATTCAGGGTTAACAACCATGCTGGGCGGCGGTACCGGCCCCGCGCATGGCACGCTCGCCACAACCTGCACACCTGGGCCGTGGCACATCGGGCGGATGTTACAGGCCGCGGATGCCTTTCCGATGAACCTTGCGTTTGCGGGCAAGGGCAATGCATCGCTTCCCGCAGCGCTGGAAGAACAGGTCCTTGGCGGCGCTTGTGCGCTAAAGCTACACGAAGACTGGGGCACCACGCCTGCCGCCATTGATTGCTGCCTGACGGTGGCTGACGCGATGGATGTGCAGG
>JAHBAO020000341.1 GCA_018500065.2 Octadecabacter sp.
CCACAAGCCGCCATAATATCTTCGCCGCGCGGGCGGCGCACTGGGGACGCATAGCCAGCATTGTGCACGATATCTGCAAACGCTTTGATCCGGTCAGGGTCTGAACGTTCATACGGGGCACCGGGCCATTCATTGAACGGGATCAGGTTGATCTTGGCCGGGATGCCTTCAATCAGCTTCATAAGACGGCGGGCGTCTTCGTCGCTGTCATTCACTCCCTTCAGCATCACATATTCAAACGTAATGCGTTCTGAATTGGACACCTTTGGATAGGCTGCGAGCGCCTTAAGCAGTTCTTCAATGTTCCATTTCTTATTAATCGGCACGAGTTTGTCGCGCACTTCATCTGTCGTCGCATGGAAAGACACCGCCAACTGACACCCGATTTCATCCGCAGTCCGTGCGATTTCAGGAACCACGCCAGAGGTCGAAAGCGTGATACGACGGCGAGACAGCTGAATACCTTCCGGGTCCATCGCGATCTTCATCGCGTCGCGCACGTTTTCAAAATTATATAGCGGCTCACCCATGCCCATCAACACAATGTTGGACAGCAAACGCGGGCCCATATCGGCGTGGGATTGCCCTGCTTCGGGCCATTCGTTTAGATCATCACGCGCCAACATCACTTGGCCAATGATCTCGCCCGCTGTCAGATTGCGCACCAGCTTTTGGGTGCCCGTGTGACAGAAGCTACACGTCAGAGTGCAGCCGACTTGGGACGAGATACACAGCGTGCCACGATCGGTTTCGGGGATGTAAACAACCTCAACCTCGTGGCCACCTGCGATGCGCACAAGGTATTTGCGCGTGCCGTCGCTGGAGACTTCTTTGGTGACAACCTCAGGCAGTTCAATTTTGAAATGCTCTGTCAGCGTTACCCGAAAATCTTTGGACAGGTTCGTCATGACGTCAAAATCGCGCACGCCCCAGTGGTACAGCCATTGCCAGATTTGGTTCACCCGCATTTTGGCCTGCTTTTCCTTCACGCCTAGCCCGATCAGCTCATCACGCAGTTGAATACGCGTCAGACCGACGATGTTCATTAGGCCACCTTCGGGCAGCACGCGTTTGATCGTCATGACGTCTTGGGTGATGGGCGCTTGCGGTTCCATGAGAATCGTCCTCGGTTGGTTTCAGGCCCTATATAAGACGAAAGGCCGGTTTCCAAAGAAAACCGGCCCCCTAACTTCGCATAGGTCGTGTTTTAGCTGGAACAGCGGTTCGCAGCCTCTTCGACGCCAGCCGTAAAGCCGAGCAATGAGAAGGTATCGCGCGTAACTGTGCCACGGCCGGAACGCGCTGATACAGTTGCTGCTGAACCGCGCTTCATCGCGGCAACAATGCGTGCGTCGTCTTCTGGTGTTGCAGGCCACGCCCATTCACCCTCAGTAAACAAATCGAACGTCGTGCCGCCGATATCCAGTTCAGCGGTAGAACCGCTGGCGAATGGATAGCCACCTGTAAAGGTCACTTGCCCGTTCACGCCTGCACCTGGGCGGTAAAATACGAACAACAGAATTTCACCACGGCGCACGGATACAACCTGTCCATCGCGGGAGTTCACTGTTTCTTTGGGTGCGGAAACAGCCCAGCATTCTGTTGGGTTGTCTTCAACGAAGACGGACCAGTCGGTGTTTGCCGCAACGCGGTTTGAACTGGCTTCTTGCGCGAACGCAGAAGTCCCCAATGTCATGAGTGCAGCCACGCCAATCGCGTGTGTAAACTTTGAAATCATAATTACAGCCTCCAAGCTGTCCGTGCCTCTGGTTGCTCTATATAGCGCAATACCTCTGATGGGTATCTTTTCGGCTAGATTGAGCGGTTTCAACTCGATACCAATAGCAATAGCAAGTTTTTGCCTAAATGGGAAAGCCCTTTGTCCCCAAATATTTGCGCGGATCACCGCGCATCCGGAGAGTTTCATGTCCAAACCCGTAGATTTTGTTGAACTTTGGCGTGGTGGAATGCTGGAAAGCGTCCATCAAGGTCACGCAGTTGTGGTCGACGAAGGGGGCGAGATCGTCCATTCTTGGGGCGATCCGCATGCTGTGAGCTACCCACGAAGCTCTGCTAAGATGCTGCAAGCACTGCCAATGGTAGAGAGCGGCGTGGCGGACCGGTTTGGCCTCACGGTCGAGCAATTGGCCTTATCATGCGCGTCCCATTCCGGTGCTGCGATCCATACGGATCGCGTACAAAGTTGGTTGAAGGACCTGGAACTGGATGACCATGCATTCAATTGTGGCCCGCAATGGCCCGCAGACCTGCCAGCACGCGATGGTTTGATCAAAGCCGATGCGACCCCCTGCAGGTACCACAATAACTGTTCTGGAAAGCACTGCGGTTTCCTGACGATGACCAAGGCGAATGGTTGGGGGCCGGACTACGTTGCAATCGACCATCCGTTGCAAACTGGCATCAAACAGGTGGTTGAGGAGCTGACACAGGAAACATCACCGCGTTGGGGTATTGATGGCTGTTCCGCACCAAACCATGCGTCCAGCATCCTTGGGATTGGCCGTGCAATGGCGACATTTGCCAGCGCCGATGACAGCAGCACACGCGGCGCGGCAATGGTGCGTCTGCGAAATGCAATGATGGCGCATCCTGAACTTGTCGCAAATGAGGACCGTGCTTGCACCCATCTGATGCGGGCTGCGAAAGGTAAGGCGGCTGTCAAAACCGGAGCCGAAGGGTTCTTTATTGCAATCTTGCCAGAACTGAAGCTGGGCGTTGCCCTTAAAATAGTGGACGGCACGACACGCGCATCCGAATGTGCAATGGCATCTATCTTGTGCAAATTGGGTGTGCTGGACGCTAATGACCCCGCTGTTAAGGCTTACCGTAATCCAGATCTTACGAATTTCTCAGGACTGGTTACAGGTGACATGCGGCCAAGTGCGGCGCTTGCGTAATCCTCTCGAATGCGCCATCTAGAATCTGTTCTCAGGGCGGGGTGTAATTCCCCACCGGCGGTTATAGCCCGCGAGCGGCCTTATTATGAGGTGCCAGCAGATACTGGTGAAATTCCAGAGCCGACGGTCATAGTCCGGATGAGAGAGAGCTTCGATGTGCATGCAGCATTGCTGTGCGTGCAGCGATCCTTTGCCCCGAGGTGATGTGTCACCCACGTGAAAGCGTGGCTAATAGGGAAAGGAGACCCCATGACACCCACCCCACGCTATGCCTTTATCAAGGCGCAATGGCATGCCGATATCGTAGATCGTGCCTATGACGGATTTGCCGAATTGATTCCTGCAGCGCAGATCGATGTTTTCGATGTTCCCGGTGCATTTGAAATGCCACTGATCGCCAAAGACCTTGCGCAGACGGGCGCGTATGCCGCGATCGCATGTGCCGCTCTTGTGGTTGATGGAGGTATCTACCGCCACGATTTCGTCGCCCAAGCCGTCGTTGATGGGCTCATGCGCGCGGGCCTTGATACAAGTGTGCCTGTGCTGTCAGTATCGCTTACGCCGCACCATTTCCAAGAAACGCCGCATCACACCGCAATCTACCGTGAGCATTTCGTTGAAAAGGGCCGCGAGGCTGCCCGCGCAGCCCTTATGATCGGCAAAACACGCGCTGCATTAGCTGCTTAAACGAACTCAGTTTTAGCATAGCCTTGCAGGTAAAGAAGCGCCGTGAGGTCACCATGATTGATCCGTACGTCGCACTTTTCTTGCAAGGCGGGTTTGCCGTGAAGCGCCACACCGGTGCCCGCATTTGATAACATCAGCAGGTCGTTCATGCCGTCCCCAACGGCAAGAACGTCTTGCTGGGTGATACCCAGCTGCGCAGTAATTTCGCCCAGCGCGTCGAGCTTAGCTTGCTGGCCAAGGATCGGACGCACGACGTGACCTGATAGCTTGTCATCTATGATTTCGAGGGTATTGGCGCGGTTTTCGTCAAAACCCAACTCTGTCGCGACCTTGGCAGTGAAGGCCGTGAATCCACCGGACACCAAAGCACCGTAACCACCATTTGCCTTCATGGTTTGCACCAAGGTGCGACCGCCGGGCATGTAGGTGATCCGAGTTTTCAAGACGTGATCAATAATCGCAGCGTCCAGCCCTTTAAGAAGCTCAACGCGCTCATCAATCGCGGCTTCAAAGTCCAGCTCACCATTCATCGCACGGGCCGTGATGTCAGCGACATGCGCGCCGACACCTGCTTCATCGGCTAGCTCGTCAATGCACTCCTGCTGGATCATGGTACTGTCCATATCGGCCAAAAGCATCTTCTTGCGGCGGCCTTCAAGCGGCTGACAAATCAGATCAGCACCCATGCCTTGCACGTCTGTCCAGACGTCCCACAAGTTCTCTGGCTTCGTATCAACTGCGAATTCAGCCGCCTCATCCGCAGCCAACCAATGGGCCGACTGCCCACCCCACGCGTTGCGCAGCGATTCGACGAGAGCAGGGTCCAAGCCACCGACTTTGGCGATCAAGGTGATAACAAACATACGCAGTCCTCCGATTAGCTGCCAAAAACCCTGCTGCGAGCGAAATCGCAACCCGAACTTTCAGATTGGCGCGTTTTCGTGTTGCTGGGCCGCAGTTAACCCCGTAAACGCGCCAGTGGGACACCCTTCCCCAACGAAGGGCATTTATCTGTAAGGATAGCAGCAATGGCTATACAACTACCGGCAACGCGGCCGATGAATCCGCGTTTTTCCTCTGGCCCCTGTGCCAAACCCCCCACATGGTCACTCGACGCACTGAAGGACGCACCGCTTGGTCGTTCGCACCGTGCCGCTGTGGGCAAAGACAAATTGAAAGCCGCGATTGAAGGCACGCGAGACGTGCTTGGCATTCCTGCGGACTACAGAATCGGCATCGTTCCTGCGTCCGACACAGGCGCAGTTGAAATGGCGATGTGGTCCCTTTTGGGCGAACGCCCTGTGCAGATGGTTGCGTGGGAAAGCTTCGGCGCTGGCTGGGTCAGCGACGTCGTGAAGCAGTTGAAGATTGAAGCATCTGAACATATCGCTGATTATGGTCACATCGTTGACATGGACGCGCTGGATTACGACCAAGACGTCGTGTTCACATGGAACGGCACAACATCGGGCGTTCGTGTTGCGGGTGACCCGATCCCTGCGAACCGCGCGGGCCTGACCATTTGTGACGCAACTTCGGCTGCGTTCGCACAGGACCTGCCTTGGGACAAACTCGACGTTACAACGTTCTCTTGGCAGAAAGTTATGGGCGGCGAAGCGGCGCACGGGATGATCGTTTTGTCCCCCCGCGCTGTTGAACGCCTTGAAAGCTACACACCTGCATGGCCCCTGCCGAAGATTTTCCGCCTGACCAAGGGTGGCAAACTTATCGAAGGCATCTTTACGGGCGCGACGATCAATACGCCGTCCATGCTTTGTGTTGAGGATTACCTGTTCGCGCTGAACTGGGCGAAATCCATTGGTGGCTTGCCCGCCTTGCGCATGCGTGCTGATGCGAATGCCAACGCGATTTGGAATTTCTGTGCCACCCGCGATTGGATCGACAATCTCGCCGTCGATAAAGCCACGCGGTCTAATACGTCTGTGTGCTTGAAGTTCACCGACACGCGCATCACGGACGGCGCAGCGTTCGCCAAAGCAATCGCCAAGCGGCTTGAGGCCGAAGGTATTGCACTGGACATCGGGGCGTATCGCGACGCACCTGCTGGCCTACGCATCTGGTGTGGCGCCACAATCGAGACATCCGACATCGAGGCGATGTTGCCGTGGCTCGACTGGGCGTTCCAAACCGAGATCGCTGCTTAAAATTCCAATTTCCGGGGCCGCGTGATGCGGCCTCACCCCATACATTTCATTAAAGGATGCTAAAAATGGCTCCCAAGGTACTCGTTTCCGACAAACTTTCCGAAACCGCTGTTCAAATTTTCCGCGACCGCGGCATCGAAGTTGATTTCCAGCCTGACCTCGGCAAGGACAAAGATAAACTGGCTGAGGTGATTGGCCAATATGATGGTCTTGCGATCCGCTCTGCGACCAAGGTCACCGAAAAAATTCTGAACAACGCGACCAACCTCAAAGTTATCGCACGTGCAGGTATCGGGACTGACAACATCGACAAAGAAGCCGCATCCAAGAAGGGCGTGATCGTGATGAACACGCCGTTCGGCAACATGATCACGACGGCTGAGCACGCCATCGCAATGATGTTCTCTGTTGCGCGTCAAATTCCGGAGGCCTCTGAGTCTACGCACGCCGGTAAATGGGAAAAATCCAAATTCATGGGTGTTGAGCTGACAGGCAAAACGCTTGGCGTCATCGGCGCTGGGAACATCGGTGGTATCGTGTGCGACCGTGCACGCGGCCTGAAGATGAAGGTTGTCGCGTTTGACCCATATCTGAGCGAAGAAAAAGCCGACAAGATGGGTGTTGAAAAGGTCGAACTTGAAGAGCTTTTCGCGCGCGCTGACTTTATCACATTGCACGTTCCGTTCACGGACCAGACTGCCAACATCCTCAGCCGCGAGAACATCGCCAAGCTGAAAAAAGGTGTGCGGATTGTGAACTGTGCACGTGGTGGCTTGGTTGACGAAGAAGCCCTCGCTGACGCGTTGAAATCCGGCCACGTTGCTGGTGCGGCGTTTGATGTGTTTGCGGTTGAACCCGCGACCGAGAGCCCACTGTTCAACCTGCCGAACGTTGTTGTAACACCTCACCTCGGTGCGGCGACCACCGAAGCACAGGAAAACGTGGCGCTGCAAGTTGCTGAGCAGATGTCTGATTACTTGCTAACAGGTGCTGTCACCAACGCGTTGAACATGCCGTCTGTGACCGCCGAAGAAGCGAAAGTTATGACCCCGTGGATCTCCCTGTCTGGCCACCTCGGTAATTTCATTGGCCAGATGACGGATGAACCGATCCAAGCGATCAACATTCTGTTTGACGGGTCCGTATCCGACATGAACCTCGAGGCGCTGACTGCGGCCAGCGTCGCGGGCATCATGAAAAAGGCAAACCCTGATACCAACATGGTTTCTGCCCCTGTGATCGCCAAAGAGCGCGGCATCAAGATCAGCACAACCAAGCAGGACAAGACCGGCGCGTTTGATGGATACATGAAGGTAACTGTCGTGACAGCCAAGCGTGAGCGCTCGGTTGCGGGTACTGTGTTTAGCGATGGCAAGCCGCGCTTTATCCAGATCAAAGGCATTAACATCGACGCCGAGATCGGTGCGCACATGGTCTACACTACCAACGAAGATGTGCCGGGCATTATCGGTACGCTTGGCCAATCAATGGGCAAGCACAACGTCAACATCGCGAACTTCACATTGGGTCGTTCCGAGGCAAATGGCGAAGCAATTGCTTTGCTTTACGTTGACGAGCCTGTGCCGGCCGAGGCACTGAAAGACCTCGAAGCAACTGGCATGTTCACGCAAGTAAAGCCGCTGGCCTTCGACGTTTCCTAAAAAACTACTGCCCCCGTCCGCGCTCTTCCAGCGTCCTGGAATAGAAAGGACGGGGGTTATTTCATTCCGGGTTCATAGCCCCCCAATCGCCACCAGCGAGAAGGTCCTTAGATGTTATACTGCGTCGGCGATATTCACGGGTTTACCAGTCAACTTGACCGCGCGTTGAACCTCATAAAGGCCGACGGCGGTGCAGATGCTCCCATCGTTTTCTTAGGGGACTATGTAGATCGCGGCCCCGACGCTAAAGGCACAATCCAAGCCTTGATAGACGGGCAAGCTTCAGGGCGTCCGTGGACCTGCCTTATCGGCAATCACGACCTCATGTTCTGGCGCTTTGTCACAGGTGGCATCACTGAGGATGCCCATATTAAATCAAACAAAGGCTGGCTGCATCACCGGTTGGGTGGCAACACAACACTTGCCTCGTATCTCGATGCAGAGGCATTGCGGACCGCCACGGGGATCGCTGATTTCGCGACCGAAGGACTTGATCCAACACCAGAACTGGCGCGCAGTAAGTTATTGGATGCGGCGCGCACTGCGGTTCCACAAACCCATCTTGAATGGATCGCTGCGCAACCCCGCCATTACGAAACCCATGATCATATCTTCGTTCATGCTGGCCTACGTGTTGGCGTTCCACTGGCCGAACAAACAGAGGACGATCTGACGTGGATCCGCGACGGCTGGATCGACAGCGATGCAAACCACGGCAAAGTCGTGGTTCACGGACATACCGCGTTGGATTTCCCGCAGCATCATGGCAATCGCATCAATCTTGACGCGGGCGCTGGATACGGGCGCACTTTGGTACCCGCCGTTCTTGATGATGGAAAATGGTTCACGTTGGATGAAACTGGCCGCACTGCGCTTACGCCCAGAGACTAAACTGGGCACGCATCGACAAGCGCCTTTCAGCCGCGCACCTGCTGGGATAAAGACCGCAGTATGCGAACCGCGTTTGCCACCCTCAACGATATCTTGAACCACGGCTTTGATGCCGTGATTGACGTGCGTTCCCCCGCTGAGTTTGCAGAGGATCATGTTCCGGGTGCGATCAACCTTCCCGCATTAACCAATGAGGAACGTGCGCGTGTCGGAACGATCTACGTGCAGGAAACGCCGTTTAAGGCCCGCAAAGTTGGCGCCGCTTTGGTCGCGCGCAATGTTGCGGCGCATCTGGAAGGCACATTGAAAGAAATGGACGGAGGCTGGCGGCCGCTGGTCTATTGCTGGCGCGGTGGCCAACGGTCCGGATCATTCGCGTCCATCCTTACGCAGATTGGTTGGCGCGCTGCAGTGGTCGAAGGCGGATATCAAAGTTATCGCAACCTTGTGTATGATGCGCTGTACGAAGGCAGGCTATCCCATCGGTTGATCCTGCTTGATGGCAACACGGGCACCGCGAAAACCGACATTCTTCACCGTTTGAAATCGTACGGTATTCAGGTCCTCGACCTAGAAGGCATCGCGAACCACCGCGGCTCATTGCTTGGCGCGATGGCGAGTGAGCAACCTTCACAAAAGGCATTCGAGACTGCGATGGCTTGTGCTGTGTCCCAGCTTGACCCAAAGCGCCCGGTAATTGTTGAGGCGGAAAGCAGCAAGGTTGGTGCGCGCATTGTTCCACCTTCGCTTTGGGCTGCGATGAAAGCCGCGCCACGTATCGAGATCGACGCACCGCTTGATGCCCGCGCGAAGTACTTGGCAAATGCCTATTGCGATGTCAGCGAGAACCCCATCGCGCTTACCCGCAAGCTGGAGTTTTTACGCGCGCGGCGCGGTGGTTTAGTGGACCGTTGGATCACCCACCTAAATGCTGGCGCGTTTGAAGACCTTGCGCGGGCGTTAATGGAAGACCACTACGACCCGACATATCGGTCTGGTCGCGCCCGCA
>JAHBAO020000339.1 GCA_018500065.2 Octadecabacter sp.
ATCCTAGCCGCCCCATCTGGCTGCTCATGACCGAGGGCATCGCGATCCCAAGATCAAACGTGTCCACCTGCCCGTCCTTCACCGCCCCGCGCATGCGCGCCATCGCAATCTGACGGGTGTAATCATGGGCCATATCTTCTTCGCGCGAATAGGTCAGCTTTACCGGCGTATCCTTCATCGCCAGCCCCAACAACGTGGCCTGTTTGACAACCTCCAATTCAAGGCGATGCCCGAACGAGCCGCCCATCATCAACACGTGAATGTGGACGTCCGCCTCATTCAAACCGGTCAATTCAGCCACAGCGCTTTGTGCAAATCGCGGGGACTGTGTGCCCGTCCAAATGTCAGCGCGGGTGTCAGTTATCAAAGCTGTCGCGTTAATCGGCTCAAGCGGCGCATGGGCCACGTAAGGCGCGCGATATTCGGCCTCAATCACCTCGACGCTGTCCAATGAAGTGTCTACATCGCCTTCATCGCGCTGCCTGCTGTCACGCTGGTTGTCATTGAAGCTGTCCGACAGCGCCGCCCAATGATCGTCCTGTTCGGCAGGGTAATCTGCCGCGCCCCACTCAAACGAAATCGCCTGCGCCGCTTGAAACGCGCGCCATGTGTTGTCAGCGATCACGCCGACCCCATTGGGCAGTTCCACAACTTTCAAGACGCCGCGCATGGATTCCGCTTCGGTGGCGTCGAACCCGATCATCGCGCCGTCTTTGCGCGGGTTGGTGATGACGGTGGCATGGACCATACCGTCCAGTTCCATGTCGATCCCGTAGCTTTGCGTGCCGGTTGATTTAGTAACAATATCAAGGCGCTGCATGTCCTTGCCGATGTAGCGCCACTCGGACGGGTCTTTTAGCGCCACTGCATCCATAGGGGTCAACGTTGCCGCTGTTGCCGCCAATGCGGTGTAGGCAACCTCAGTTCCGTCAGGCAGGATCACAGCGCCACGCGCCGTGCGCATCTCGCTTGCGTCCACACCCGTTTCCACCGCTGCCGCCGCCTTTAGCGTCTCACGCGCAACGGCACCTGCAACGCGCAATTTTTCCCAAGAATCCGCCACGGTGGTTGAACCGCCCGTGATCTGAACACCCATGATCTTCATCGCCGCGTCCATCACGGTGCGTACCGAATTGGCGGCAAAACCTTCATCGGTCGGCATAAAACCCGGCGCTTCGGCGCTTAGGGCCGTGTTGTAATAGGCAGGCGCAGGTGGCCCAGCTTCAACGGTGACCTGATCAAGGTCGATGTCCATTTCCTCGGCGATCAACGCCGCCTGTACATGATACGCACCCTGCCCTTTGTCCGCCCTTGGGGTGATCAGGGTGACGCCGTCCGCAGTGATGCGGACATATTCCGTCATAGAGGCTTCACCCTCACCCAGATCACCCAACAGCGGATTAACGACCGGTTTCTTATAAAGGTAAACGCCAAAGGCAACGCCACCAACGATGGCCGCCGATCCAAACAAAAACGTGCGTCGTGCGATGGTTTTCAAACGTCCCATGTTCACGCCTCCCGCAGTTTGGCGGCGGCCGTAACGATCGCCGCGCGAATTTGGGGGTACGTGCCACAGCGACACAGATTGCCCGACATTTCAGCGTCGATGTCTTCGTCCGTGGGATCAGGGATTGCCGCCAGCATGGAGGCGGCCTGCATAATTTGACCCGACTGACAGTACCCGCATTGCGCCACTTGGTGTTCTGCCCAAGCGGCCTGCACCGCGTGCATGGCGTCCGGTGTTCCCAAACCGTTGATCGTTGTGACCTCAGCGCCAACCGCATCCACGGCCCAGGTCTGGCAAGACCGCACCGCGACCCCGTCCAGATGAACCGTGCAAGCGCCGCACTGCGCAATCCCGCAGCCGTACTTCACGCCTTTGATCCCGATTTCATCGCGCAACACCCAAAGCAGCGGCATATCTTCTTCTACGTCAATATCGTGGGTTTTGCCGTCTACGTTCAATCGCATGGTGGCCTCGCGTTTAGGGTCCCCTAAAGATGGGGGTCATGTTGCGGCTGTCAACCTAAACGCGGGGGAAATTGGCGGACCATAGAGGATTCGAACCTCTGGCCTCTGCCTTCGGAGGGCAGCGCTCTATCCAGCTGAGCTAATGGTCCACGTTTGTCGCTATAGCCGTGCCGTTCGGGTTAGGCAAACAACTTGTGGCACAACTCAAGCGCATCCACCAAAGTGTCCACGTCATCCGTCGTGTTGTACATCGCAAATGAAGCGCGGCAGGTGGCCGATAGCCCCAAGTGGTCCATCAATGGACCCGTGCAGTGTTGACCCGCGCGCACGGCGACGCCCTTTTTATCAAGCACCGTGGAAATATCATGGGCATGGGCAGCACCCTCCAGCGTGAAGCTGAAGATCGCCGCCTTATTTGCACTGGTGCCCTGCACATTCAGCCAGTTCAACCCGTCGAGTTTGGAGCGGGCATAGTCGCGGATGTCGCGTTCATGGGCGGCGATGTTGTCCATCCCAAGGCCCATCATATAATCGAGCGCTACTCCAAAACCGATGGTTTGCACGATGCCCGGTGTACCGGCCTCGAATTTCATCGGTGCGTCGTTGTAGATGACGTGGTCTTTGTGAACTTCGCGGATCATGTCACCGCCCCCAAGGAACGG
>JAHBAO020000309.1 GCA_018500065.2 Octadecabacter sp.
CCAAGGTTGGTGATGATGCGGTCAACCACGCCTTTGCCTGTCAGCGGCAGAGTGCATTCGCGCAGCAACTTGGACACGCCATGTTTGTTGGTGTGGTCCATCACAATGATCACGCGGCCCACGCCTGCGACCAGATCCATCGCGCCGCCCATGCCTTTGACCAACTTGCCGGGGATCATCCAGTTTGCGAGGTCGCCCTTTTCGTCGACTTCCATCGCGCCAAGGATCGCGGCGGCGATTTTACCGCCACGGATCATTCCAAAAGACTGGGCGCTGTCGAAATAGGCGGTGCGGTTCAATTCGGTGATGGTCTGTTTGCCTGCGTTAATCAGGTCGGGGTCTTCGTCGCCCTCAAACGGGAACGGCCCCATGCCAAGCATGCCGTTTTCCGATTGCAGCGTGATGTCTTTGTCGCCCACGTAATTGGCCACCAGCGTCGGAATACCGATGCCAAGGTTCACATACATGCCGTCTTCCAATTCGTTGGCCGCACGTTCGGCCATTTGATTGCGGTCCCACATTATGCTTGCTCCTTGGTGCGAACGGTACGCTGTTCGATGCGTTTTTCGTGCTGCCCTTGAATGATCCGGTGCACATAGATCCCCGGCAGGTGGATGTGATCGGGGTCAAGAGTGCCCGTCGCGACGATTTCCTCAACCTCGACCACACAGACCTTACCACACATGGCTGCGGGCGGGTTGAAGTTGCGCGCTGTTTTACGGAACACCAGATTGCCGGTCTCGTCGGCTTTCCATGCCTTCACAATGGCAAGATCGGCAAAGATGCCTTCTTCCATAATGTAGGTTTCACCGTTGAAATCCTTGTGTTCCTTGCCTTCGGCGATCACGGTGCCGACGCCTGTTTTAGTGTAAAACCCAGGGATTCCGCAGCCGCCCGCGCGCATGCGTTCGGCCAGCGTGCCTTGGGGGTTGAATTCAATTTCCAATTCGCCCGACAGGTATTGGCGCATGAATTCATCGTTCTCGCCCACATAGGACGACATCATTTTCTTGATCTGATGGGTGTCCAGAAGTTTGCCCAAGCCAAAGCCATCAACACCGCAATTGTTGGACGCGATGGTCAGGTTCTTGACGCCACTCTCAACGATCGCGTCGATCAATAGCTCGGGGATACCGCACAGCCCAAAGCCACCAGCGGCGATCAACATTTCGTCACCGAGCAGCCCATCAAGCGCGGATTTCGCGTCGGAATAGATCTTCTTCATGCTGTCACCTTTCTTAGTCCAAGGATGTCGCGCGCCTGCGCCCAGGTGGCGACGGGGCGTTCGTATTTATCGCAAATCTCGACCGTTCGCTGAACCAGCGCGGCATTGGATGCGGCCAAGGTGTCGCGATCAATGCGCACGTTGTCTTCCAGTCCGGTGCGGGCGTGCCCACCGGACGAGATCGCCCAATCGTTCAACTCCAGTTGGTGTCGACCAATGCCCGCGGCACACCAGGGTGCGTCCGTTCCGAACAGCCGGTGAACGGTTTTTACATAGAAATCAAAGACGTCTCTATCCACTGGCATGGAGTTTTTCACCCCCATGACAAACTGCACATAGGGTGTGCCGATGATGTCACCTTTGTCGGCCATTTCTTTGGCCTGAAAAATGTGGCTGAGATCAAACGCCTCGATCTCTGGCTTGACCTCATAGCTGCGCATCTCGGAGGCCAGCCAATCAACAAGTTCCGGCGAATTTTCGTAGACGCGCGTGGGGAAATTGGTCGATCCGACCGATATCGAAGCCATATCAGGTCGCAGATGAAGCATGCCGCCACGCTCGCGTCCCGCACCAGAACGACCGCCGGTTGACAGCTGTACAATCATGCCAGTGCAGTGTTTTTCCAATCCCTCTTTCAGTAAGGCGAACCGTTCGGGATCCGAGGTGGGTTTGCCATCGTCATCGCGCACATGGCAATGGGCGATACTGGCACCGGCCTCAAAAGCCTCGTGTGTGCTTTCGATTTGCTCGGTGATGGTGATCGGCACCGCCGGGTTGTTCTCCTTGGTCGGCAAGGAGCCGGTTATAGCAACACAGATTATGCAAGGATTGCTCATGCCTGCCTCACACGTCAAAGAAAACTGTTTCGCCATCACCTTGTAGGCAGATGTCGAAATGATAGCTGTCGCCGTCAGCCCGCGCGATTAGCGTCTCGCGACGGTGGGCCTGTTCAACCAGATTTAGGACCGGATCCTTTTCGTTGGCATCACTTTCATCCCCAAAATACATTCGGGTATTCAAACCGATGTTGATGCCGCGCGACACGAGCCAGAGATTAAGATGCGGGGCCATTGCGCGCCCGTTGCGCCCCATGACTTGCCCTGGTTTGACAGTTTCAAAGCTGAACTTGCCACTCTCGAAATCCGGAACCACGCGGCCCCAACCGCGAAAGCCGTCCTCGACCTCGCCCTTGCCGGGATAGATGCCTGCGGCGTTCGCTTGCCAGACTTCGATCAGCACATCCTTCACGGGGGCACCAGTTCCGTCGGTGACTGTGCCGGTCACGGTGATCCTGTTGCCTTTGGCATTTGGCCCGGTGATATCGCGGCCAAGCTCGGTTGCGTAGATGTCAAATCCTGCAGCCCCTGGCGCAAGGCCGATATGAACATATGGGCCAGCTGTCTGCGAAGCGGATTCCTTGAGGTAATTCAATGTCTGTACCATGATTAATTCCCCTCTGGGCGGTTTTCGAAGAAGGTTGAGCGATGCCCGCGCAACACGATGTCGAATTTGTAAGCGATTGAATCCAGTGGGGTTGTCGCATTCAGATCGAGTGCCGCGACCAGCTGGTCGATGGCGCGTTGGTCGGGGATCGATTTCACAATCGGGCATTTTGCAATCAGTGGATCGCCTTCGAAATACATCTGGGTGATCAGCCGTTGCGCAAAGGCGGTGCCGAAAACCGAGACGTGGATATGCGCCGGACGCCAGTTATTGACCCAGTTGCGCCAAGGATAAGCGCCGGGTTTGACTGTGCGAAAAACATAGTTGCCCTGATCATCGGTCAAAGTCCGGCCACAGCCGCCGAAATTCGGATCAATCGGCGCGAGATAGCTGTCCTTTTTGTGGCGGTACCGCCCCCCTGCATTGGCCTGCCAAACCTCGACCAAGGTGTTGGGCACGGGGCGGCCATTCTCGTCCAATACCCGGCCATGCACGATGATACGTTCCCCGATGGGGTCGCCGGATTGGGCGTAATTGCGGATCAAATCGTTGTCGAGCGGGGCAAAGTCGCTATGCCCAAAGGTCGGGCCGGTCAGCTCGCTGTCAGAGTTTTGCAATGACAAAAGTGCAAAACGCGGAGACCGCGCGACGCTTGTCTTGTAGTCTTGCGTCAGCGCTGGCGGGTGCCATTCGCGATCGCGTTGGTAAAGCTCTGCGGTGGTCATTTGGTTTCCCCTTCTGTTTCGGACTGGGCCATTTCAGCATAGGTCTGTTTAGCCAGCTTGATCGCATGGTTGGCGGCGGGAACTCCGGCGTAGATCGCGACATGCTGAAACGCTTCGATTACATCCTGTTTGCTTGCACCTGTCCGTGCCGTGGCGCGGATATGCATCGGGATTTCCTCAAAATTCTTGGTGGCGGCGAGCAAGGCCAGCGTCAGCATTGACCGCTCACGGTTGCTGATACCATCGGACGCCCAAACGGTCCCCCAAGCGCCCTCGGTGATCAGTGTCTGGAAGGCCTCGTCAAAGTCTGTCTTCGCGGCTTCGGCCCGATCAACATGTGCATCGCCCAAAACAGAGCGGCGCACGGACATGCCGGATTGGTACTTTTCACTCATTGAAAGGTCTCTTTCTGCAGAAAGTTTTGTAATAGGGCGACAAACCTATCGGGATCTTCGGCCATAGGCAGGTGGCCCACCCCTTGCATCTCATGGTACTCGGCCCCGGGGATCAGCTCCGCAAGCCGCTGGACGATTTCGGGAGGGCTGGCCCCGTCTTTCGATCCGGAAATGACCAGAGTGGGTTGGACAATGCCAGGTGTCGTGTCGCTCAGATCAGCCTGCGCCAAGGCAGCGCAACAGGCGGCGTAGCCGTGGTCCGGTGTGCGGTCCAGTATATTGCGCCACATGCCAAAGGACGCGTCTGCGCGAAAACCGGGCGCAAACCAGCGGTCGAGAACTGCGTCAGAGATTGAAGCAACGCCGCCCGACTCGACCGCGGCAATCCGGCTCTGCCACATCTCTTTGGTCCCCATGCGTACGGCCGTATTGCTTAGCACCAGACGCGTAATCTGCTGTGGCCGCGCCACGGCCAACGCTTGTGCCATCATCCCCCCAAGTGACACGCCGACGATTGTAACGTCAGACAGGGCGAGGTGGTCGAGCAGCGCCCCCGCGTCTTCGGTCAAGTCGTCCAGCGAGTAGGCAGCGTTCGGCGCATCGCTCAGGCCGTGACCACGTGTATCCATGCGGATCAGCCGCACCCCATCTGGCAGACGCAATACCACATCGTCCCAAAGCCGAAGGTCGGTGCCCAGTGAATTGAGGAACACAACAGGCTGGCCATCCGGATCACCGTCTTCGCGCCAATGCAGGCCGATCCCTTGGTGATCAAGCCATGCCATCAGGCACGCCCTGTTGGCATCGGAGAGCGGTCGACATGCGCCAGTTCGGCGCGGACCAGCGCTTCCAGCAATCGGGTTTTGTCAGTCGCAAAGTCCGCCTCGTCCCACAGGTTGTGAAACTCGCCAGGATCGTTATCGAGATCATAGAGCTCACCCCAATCCATGTCCTGCAGAACCGACAGCCGGAAACGGGAATCGCGTACTGTGTGGATGTTGGGCGGCACCCCGATGGCATCCATGCCCTTCTGGTGGGCGTATTGGATAAAGGCCGCGTCACGGGTGGTGGCACCGAACAGGTCAAGCCCTTGCATCCCCCATGCGCTTTCGATCCGAGCGTGTTCAAGGATCGTTGTGCCAATGTCGTGGGTCTGCCCGATGTCGTCAGAACGCGCCCCAGAGGAGCCTTGCGGGTCGGCCCAGATGAACGGTACGCGGGTAATCTGTTCATATTGTTCAGCACCCTTGAACAGCAGCTGATGATCGCCAAGGTGATCGCCGTGGTCTGTGGTGAAAATCTCAACCGTTTCGCCCGCGCGGCCAGAGGCCGCAAGTGCCGCCTGTACGCGACCGACAGCATCGTCAATCATAGTGATCATGCCACAGGTCAGCGCTTGCGCCTCTTGCGCCTCGCGCGCAGAACACCCGATTGCGCTCATCCCGCCGATGTTTGCCTTGCCCACATCGCGCGTCGTATGCACGCCGCGCACATGCGGTGGCGGGGTCCAATCATTCCGTTGAAACGCGTCGGGGATTGGCATGTCATCGGGATCGTACATGCCCCAGTATTTACCGGGCGGATTGAACGGGTGGTGCGGATCGGGCCAGCTGACCATCAGGAAGAACGGCGCGTCGTCGTCCTTGTGCTCTGCGATGAATGCCTCGGCGCGTTCCGCGATATAAGAAGTGGAATAATGCTCTGCCGGAACCGCCGTACGCACGGCCTGCGGGCAGGTATAGTCATGCGGCAGTTGATTTTCTTCACCAATCAAATTGGCAGCGTTAGGTTCACGCTCTAGAAGCCACGCGGTGTAGTCGCCGCCGATGTGATCACCGTGGCCGGTGACGAGCTCGACATGATCGAAGCCGTAGAACGGGGTGGGCACGTTGGGTTGCGGACCGGACCAGAAGTCGGGTTCTTCGACCTTGTAGATCGGCGATTGAAAATCATGGCGCACGGCCTCCCTCAGATCACCATCAGCACGGAAATATCCCTCCCGCGCCGCGGGAATCTGGGTGGTTGGCGACGACCCAGTGAAGGTCTGAAGGTGGCTTTTGCCGATCAGCGCGGTCTGGTAGCCCGCCGCTTTCAGAAGCTCAACGAAGGTGACGTTGTTTTGGTTCAGCGGGATACCGTTCATTGTTACGCCGTTATTGGCAGGCATCCGACAGGTCATCAGACTGGCGCGGTTGGGCATGCAAACTGGGCTGGCGACATAAAAATTGTCGAAGGCCACCCCACGCCCAGCCATCGCATCGATGTTGGGCGTTTTTACGACGGGGTGACCATAGCACCCTAGATAGTCAGCCCGATGCTGATCGGTGACAAAGAGGATAAAGTTGGGGCGCTTGGTCATTCCGTTTTTTCCTGTGTCTTGGGGGTTCGCGTGTAACGATAGGCCACCAACGCCAACCCGAGGGCGAGGCCGCCGAGTTCCGCAAAGGTCGCGGGTGACAAAAGCGCGATGGTTACGGCCAGCCGTAACAGGCGTTCCACCATGCTCAGCCGACCACGATCATACCCAATCAGCGCGCTGGTGCAAAAGTAGAGCGCGGCCAGCAGGAAAAAGATCGCCGGGACCACCACAGTGAGGTCTGTTTCGCCAATCCCCAACAGCAATGCGTCGTCGAAAGCCCATGCGAAAGGGATAAGGAACATCATTGCGCCGATCCGCGTCGAGGCAACGGCGGTGGCGATGGGTCGTCCACCCGACACACTCGCCGCAGCGAAAGCGGTGAGAGCAACCGGTGGCGTGATGCCAGCAGCGACCCCGAAGAAGAAGACGAACATATGCGCCGCCAGCAGGTCCATTCCGAACCCCTGAAGCGTAGGCCCCATAACCGAAATAATCGCGATATAGGCGGGCAAAGTCGGCATCCCCATACCAAGGATGATACAGCCCGCTGCAGCGATCATCAGTGCGATCAACAGGGATTCGCCGGAGACAGATGACAACAGAACCGCAAAGGTCGTAGGTACCCCAGTTGCCGCCAGGGTCGAGACAACAATGCCCACGATGGCGATGGCCACAGCCAGCTGGCCAACCACTTTGCCACCATCGGCAAGCGCGGCGATCAGCATCTGGGGCTTTTTACGCACGGCCGGGTTCAGAAAGCTCAGCGGAAGCAGGAGCAGGATTGCCGCGATAGACGCACCCGCCGCGGATAGGCCGCTGATCAACAGATAGACAATGATCGCAATCGGTCCAAAAACAAGCACCATGTTGAGCCAGTCCTGTCCGGTCGGCGCAGGCACACCGATATCGTCGTCGCTGACTTTAATGTCGAGTTTTTGCGCCTCGAAATACACAGCGAGGAAGAGCGATAGGTAGTAGGCAACTGCCGGTATGATCACCGCCAAAACGACCGTCAGATAGCTGACGCCGACGATATCGGCCATGACCAATGCTGCCGCGCCCATGATTGGCGGCAGGATCTGACCTCCGGTTGAGGCTGTCGCTTCAACCGCGCCGGCAAAGTTGGCATTAAAACCGCGCTTGCGGATCATCGGGATCGTGACGACGCCGGTGCCCACAACATTGGCCACAGCCGACCCCGAGACGGTGCCAAACAGTGCCGAGGCAAGGATTGCAGCATAGGCCGGGCCGCCCTTGAACTTCTTCATCAGGTGAAACGAGATGCTGATCATCGATCCGCCAGCGCCGCATCCCTCAAGGATCGCGCCAAGAATGATAAAGGGGAGCACGGTGGTCAGTACGACGCCCATGATCGAGCCGAGGATGCCCTGATCACTGTCGTACCAGATATTTGCCGAAATGGTGTCGAACATGTCCGAGGGTGCGGTTTGCAACGGACCCGGCCAGTACTGGCCGGTACCCAGATAGAGCAAAGCCAGCCCACCGATGATCGCAATAGGTGCGCCCCAAAGGATCCAACAGGCCCAAAGGGACAATGCGGCCGCGACAAGGGTGATGTACATCTCGCGGGGGCCAAAGAACATCACCGAGTTGGCGATAATCTGACCGATGCGCCAGTAATCGTAGCAA
>JAHBAO020000102.1 GCA_018500065.2 Octadecabacter sp.
CCAATGCACCCGGCTCAAGTTGCGGGCGCGCCACGTGGTCAAAACGTTCCATCTGGGTGATATCCGTCAGGCCAAGCACCTTAACAACGGTCAGTCCAAAAACGATGCCGATAAAGCCCAGCAGCAGCAGGCCTACACCTGTGTTGCGCCCTTTGCGGCGCGAATGGATTTCATGTTCCGCTCTTATTGCCATGCTACCAGCCCGCCCATGATGTCAGAGTCCAAGACACATCATTGGCACGCAACAGCGCTTCAACCATCAACGCCCCGAAGTGGCCGAACAGATAATAGATCGAAACAACAAATGTGCGGCGCTCAACAGCGTGCTTGTCCGCCTCGCTGTCCTCATCCGTGCGCTTCCAGATCGCAAAGCAGCCTGTCAGGAACCAGACGTTCAGCACCAAAGCGACAAGCAGGTAGAACGGCCCACCGATGGAGGTAAAGCCGAGGCCAAAAGCGACCAAAACCAGCGGCACGCAATAAGCAAGGATATGGTTGCGCGTAATTTTGCGGCCATGTGTTTCCGTCAGCATCGGCACGCCTGCATCGCCATAGTCAGATTTCACAAACAGCGCCAGCGCCCAGAAGTGTGGCGGTGTCCACATGAAAATCAGCGCGAACATCAAAACGGATTCAATGGAAACAGACCCAGTCGCAACCGCCCAGCCAATCATCGGAGGGAAGGCACCAGCGGCACCCCCAATCACAATGTTCTGCGGCGTCGAGCGTTTAAGCCACATGGAATAAACCACAGCGTAAAAGAAGATCGTGAACGCCAGCAGGCCAGCCGCCAAAGCATTGGTCGCCAAGAACAACAGCACCACAGCAAAGGCCGACAATGCCAATCCAATCGCAAGTGCTTCACCCGGTTGAACCGCACCCGATGGGATAGGGCGGTTGACCGTGCGCTTCATGATCGCATCGATGTCGGCGTCCCACCACATGTTCAACGCGCCAGACGCACCAGCGCCCACTGCGATGCACAAAATAGCGACAAAACCGACAAACGGGTTTACGCCAGCGGGTGCGACGACCAAACCAACCAAAGCCGTAAACACGACCAGTTGCATAACACGCGGCTTCATTAGGGCGAAATAATCGCCCATCTGCGCTTCTTGCGTCCGCGTTTGGTTGGTCACGTCAGTCATTGCGTTCCTCGATCAAAAGGGGAAGTCCCAGCCGTTAAGCTGGGAATTCTTCTTTCGCGCCAGCAAGCCATTCTTCGTAAACGGCTGGATCAACCACTTTTACAGTAATCGGCATATAAGCGTGGTCCTTACCGCAAAGCTCGGAACACTGGCCAAAGTAGACACCCTCTTGTTCAGCGTTGAACCACAACTGAGCGAAACGGCCAGGCACGGCGTCTTGCTTCACGCCGAATGCCGGGATCGTCCACGAGTGGATCACATCAGAGCCAGTCACTGTCATCACAACAGTCGCACCAACCGGAACAACCACAGCCGTGTCTGTCGCAAGGCGGAATTCGTCCGCGGAATAACCAGCTTCTTCAAGTTCGGCGATAATGCCATCGTTCAGGTTTTGACCATAGCCGATCATGCGGCTGTCAAAGTAGATCGCGTCATCTGTGTACTCGTAGCTCCAGAACCACTTGTTGCCTGTAACCGTAATGTGAACGTCGCCCTCAGGGATTTCCTGCTGCTTGAACAGAACTGGCAGGGAAAATGCGCCGATGAAGACAAGGATAACAATTGGAACGATCGTCCAAGCCACTTCCAAAGGCGAGTTATGTGTGAACGTCGCAGGTGTCGGGTTGGACTTTGCGTTGTAGCGCAGGATAACCCATGCCAACAGGCCGGTTACGAACAATGAGATGACGGTGATAATCACCAACAACATTCCGTCCAGCCACTGCAAATCGCGGGCAAGTTCTGTCACCGCTGGTTGAAAACCCAAGGCACCCGGCGTTGGTGCGCCAATGATTTCAAGATCCTCAATGGCGGTTTGTGCATGAGCAGTTCCGGCCAGCACGACGCCAGCTGCGGCAAGTCCAAAACGATTTGCGATGTTCATCATCTGCATGTGATCCCTGTGATGTAAGCGCGAACGGTGCGCGGTCTTCGATTCTCTTACAGGTCCGCAAGGCGGATTCCCGTTGTATTCGTCTTGGGTCATCCCATATCCTGTGGGTCAACTCAAGCGATCCAGACGTGTCAAAGGGTCGCTTTTTGATCCAAATCAAAGAAACAGACAGGAATCCCCAAATGTCGCACGATCCTTTCCGCCCATTTGAGACGAATCTTGATCAAGAAAGTGCCTTGGCGATGCTGCGCGATGCGACAGCGGGGGCAGATGACGGCGAATTGTTCCTCGAGAGGCGCCGTTCTGAGGTGTTGTCGTTTGATGATGGCCGGATTCGCACCGCCAGCTATGATGCCACCGAAGGGTTTGGCTTGCGCGCCGTGCGCGGCGAAGTCGCCGGTTACGCCCACTCCACCACCATCGACGAACACGCCCTGCGCCGCGCGGTTGCGACGGCGCGCTTGGCTGTCGGGGATGGCGGCGGCACGATCGCTGACGCCCCTGCCCGTACAAACACTGTGCTTTATTCCGATCAAGACCCGATGGCTGAAGCCACCTTTCCTGCCAAGATCGACCTACTGAAGGAAATCGACGCCTTCTGTCGCGACCTCGACAAACGCGTTGTGCAAGTCAGCGCGACCCTTGCAGCGTCCCACCAAGAGGTCGTGATCCTGCGCCCCGAGGGGACACTCGTGACGGACATACGCCCGATGAGCCGCCTCAATATCTCGGTCATCGTTGAAGAAAACGGTCGCCGTGAATCTGGCGGCATGGGCGGCGGCGGGCGCGCCAGCCTGATCAACCTGATTGGCCCTGATCATTGGCAACCTGTCGCACGCGAGGCCCTGCGTATCGCCTTGGTAAACCTAGAAGCCGAAGCCGCCCCTGCAGGTGTTATGGACGTTTTACTTGGCCCAGGCTGGCCCGGAATCTTGCTGCACGAAGCTGTTGGTCACGGGCTTGAGGGCGACTTTAACCGCAAAGGAACCTCAGCGTTTGCAGGGCTGATGGGCCAACAGGTTGCGGCCAAAGGCGTGACAGTTCTGGACGATGGTACGATTCCTGATCGTCGTGGAAGCATTACAGTGGACGACGAAGGCACGCCCAGCGCCAAGAATGTGTTGATCGAAGACGGCAAGCTCGTCGGGTTTATGCAAGACCGCCAGAACGCGCGACTGATGAGTGTGGAACCCACAGGCAACGGACGCCGCGAAAGTTTCGCGCACATCCCGATGCCCCGCATGACCAATACTTATATGCTGGGCGGGCAAGATGACCCGAAAGATATGCTCGCGGGGCTAAAGGACGGTATTTACGCCGTGGGCTTTGGTGGCGGTCAGGTCGACATCACCAACGGCAAATTCGTGTTCAGCTGCACCGAGGCCTACCGCGTGAAGAACGGTAAAGTTGGTGCACCTGTCAAAGGCGCGACCCTTATCGGCGATGGCGCCACCGCGCTGAAACAAATCCGCGGCATCGGCAACGACATGGCGCTGGACCCCGGCATCGGAAATTGCGGCAAAGCGGGACAATGGGTTCCGGTTGGCGTTGGCCAACCAAGCCTGATGATCGGCGGTCTGACTGTCGGCGGTGCCGCTGCATGACCCCACTGTGCGCCGTAGCAGCGGCACGTGGTTTTGCAGGCTGGGGTGTCACCATCCTAGGTGGATTTACCGTTGGCAAATTGGCAGCGATATTGCCGCATATCATCATTACCATTGCGCTTATGGGCCTGTCCGTTTGGGCCGCATTTTGGGGCCTGATTGCACTCAACAGCAAAAGCCCGAATAATTCGTCGACTTAATAACGTTCCGTTAACCTAGTTGAGCTAAATCTGATCGTGCAGCAGACGGAGGTCAGGATGACTAGGAGCAATTGTTCTTCCACTCACCCCCCACTCCCACCCACCACGGAAGATGACCGCGTCAATCATCTCCGTCTGCTGCGCTCACGCCGCGTGGGTCCGGCAACGTATCGCCGCTTGCTGGTTGAGCATGGCTCTGCCGCCGCCGCACTTGAGGCATTGCCCCATATCGCACGCGAAGCAGGCGTTTGCGACTATAAGATTTGTCCCGAAGGCGTCATTCTCAATGAGCTCAAGGCGGGCCGCGCGGCCAAGGCACGGCTTGTCTTTGCAGGCGAGGATGATTTTCCCAAAGCGTTGACCGAAATTGAAGACGCGCCCGTCATGCTTTGGATGAAGGGCACGCCGTCGGTATTACAACGTCCGATGGTTGCCCTTGTTGGTGCGCGCAATGCGTCATCGCTTGGAACCCGAATGGCCCGAAAACTCGCGCAAGACCTTGGCGCCGCGGGCTTTACCGTTGTGTCCGGCCTTGCGCGCGGCGTTGATGCCGCGGCACATGATGGGTCGCTCGGGACCGGCACAGTTGCCGTTGTCGCAGGCGGCGTTGACGTCATTTATCCAGCCGAGAACGCAAACCTCGCGCAGAAAATCGCAAAACAAGGGCTGTGTGTTTCCGATCAACCCATTGACCTGCAGCCGCACCCCCGCCATTTCGCGGCCCGCAACCGGATCATTTCGGGCATGACCCAAGCGACTGTTGTTGTCGAAGCCGCCGCCAAGTCCGGCTCCATGATCACGGCACGCACAGCGCTTGATCAGGGGCGTGATGTTTTGGCGGTTCCCGGCCATCCGTTTGATGCCCGCGCCGCAGGCTGCAACATGCTGATCCGCGATGGCGCGATCTTGGTGCGCGGTGTGAATGACATTTTGGAACACTTGGGCGATCCTGCCGCAGTTGCGCCCGAGCTTCCCCTTAACGAACCCGTGCAACCGCGCTCTTTGCGTGAAACCGCGCTGCTGCACACCGACATCCTTGACCACCTAAGCCCTGCACCGATGGCCGAAGACCAACTCATGCGCAGCCTGTCCGCGCCTGCAACTGCCATTGCCCCACTTCTGGTTGACCTCGAACTTGAAGGCAAAGTCATCCGTCAGGCGGGCGGAATGCTGGCGCGCGCTGTGTAAAATCGCCCAACCAAAAGCACCCATTTACACATGGTCGAAGATGCTGCATTGACAATCCCTCAAGCCCACCCACATTTTGCCCGACCACCACCAATGTGCGTTTTGAAAGGATTCCTATGCCTGTTGTTGTCGTCGAGTCTCCGGCTAAGGCCAAGACAATCAACAAGTATTTGGGGCCTGACTACACAGTCTTAGCCTCGTATGGGCACGTCCGTGACTTGCCGCCGAAAGACGGCTCTGTTGATCCGGATAATGAATTCGACATGCTTTGGGAGGTCGCGAGCGACTCCAAAAAGCACATCAAGGCCATCGCGGACGCACTGGCGAACGACAACGAACTGATCCTCGCGACCGACCCTGACCGCGAAGGCGAAGCAATTTCGTGGCACCTCGAAGAGGCGCTGCGCAAACGCAAGTCGATCAAAAAAGACACGCCCGTTTCGCGCGTTGTATTTAACGCCATCACCAAAACCGCCGTGACCGAGGCGATGAAAAACCCACGCGTTGTCGACCAACCGCTGGTTGATGCCTACCTCGCACGGCGCGCATTGGACTACCTCGTTGGCTTCAAGCTCAGTCCCGTTTTATGGCGCCGCCTACCTGGTGCGAAGTCCGCGGGCCGCGTGCAGTCTGTCACGCTGCGCATCATCGTTGAGCGCGAGATGGAAATCGAAGCGTTCAACAACCGTGAATACTGGTCCGTCAAAGCCCAGCTGCAAACTCCGCGAAACCAGCCCGTTGATGCGCGCCTAACAGTTTTGGCTGGCAAAAAGCTGGACAAGTTTGACCTCGAAAACGCAACGCAGGCGGAATTGGCGCAACAGGCAGTTCAGTCTCGTGACTTGAACGTCAAAAAGGTCGAAGCGAAACCCGCCAATCGCAACCCCTCCGCCCCGTTCATGACGTCCACGCTGCAACAAGAAGCCAGTCGCAAATTCGGCTTCGGCGCACGCATGACAATGAACGCCGCCCAGCGTTTGTACGAAGCCGGCCTAATCACCTACATGCGGACAGATGGCATCGACATGGCGCCAGAAGCCGTGACCGCCGCGCGCGAAGCGATTGCTGCAAAATTCGGTAAGGACTACGTTCCTTCCAGCCCGCGCATCTACAAAAACAAAGCGAAAAACGCCCAAGAAGCGCACGAATGTGTACGCCCGACAGACCTGATGCTGTCCGCAGACGAGGCGAAAATCGCTGATCCGGATCAGAAAAAGCTCTACGATCTCATCTACAAGCGCACCATCTCCAGCCAGATGGAAGCCGCGCGGATGGAACGCACCACAGTTGATATCGGCTCTGACGATGGTCAGGTCGAACTGCGTGCCACAGGCCAAGTTGTCTTGTTTGACGGCTTCTTGCGCGTCTACGAAGAAGGCCGCGATGACGTTGAAGGCGATGTCGTGGATGACGACGACAAGCGTCTGGCGCAAATGGCAGAAGGTGAAGCAATCACCAAAACATCCGTCACGCCTGAACAGCATTTCACCCAACCGCCCCCACGTTACACCGAAGCCACTTTGGTCAAACGCATGGAAGAGCTCGGCATCGGCCGCCCGTCGACTTATGCGTCAATCGTCACAACAATTCAGGACCGCGAGTACGTCCGAAAAGACAAGAACCGCCTGATCCCAGAAGATAAAGGCCGCCTCGTAACTGCGTTCTTGACCAACTATTTCCGCAAATATGTTGGCTACGACTACACAGCATCGTTGGAACAAGAACTTGACCACGTGTCGGCAGGCGATGCTGATTACAAAAAAGCACTGGCCGATTTCTGGGGCGACTTCAAAGTCACAATCGACGAAGCGATGGACAACTCCATCACCGAAGTCCTTGATAAAATTAACGAAGTGCTTGCACCGCACATCTTCCCACCCAATGAAGAAGGCACCGACCCACGCCTTTGCCCCAACTGTAACGCGGGTCGCCTGTCCATGCGCACGGCCCGTTCCGGCGGCGCATTCATTGGCTGTTCCAACTATCCCGAGTGTAAGTAC
>JAHBAO020000189.1 GCA_018500065.2 Octadecabacter sp.
GAATTCATGATGCGGCGATTTGATCCTGCGATGCGCACTGTTGCCAGCACTGAGGCACGGCTTGAGGCAATGGGGGATCGTGCGATCCGCGCGTCGGATTTGTTGCGCACGCGCGTTGATGTTGAACGCTCGGCTGAGAACAAAGCGCTGCTGCAAAGTATGGATCGGCGTGCGGATATACAGCTGCGTTTGCAGGAAACTGTTGAAGGGTTGTCTATCGTTGCGATCAGTTATTATGCGGTGAATCTCGCGAGTAATATCGCGGCCCCGTTTGCCTATGATCTTGGCTTTGGTGAAAAGACATTGAAGGCGATTTTGACGCCACTGGTGATACTTGGCGTCTGGTTAATGGTGCGCCGCATTCGTAAGGCGTTGCATTAGGTCGGTTTCGAATGAGCTGCGCGCATCCGACCAAGCGGGGGCGTCTATTGATGCGCCATTGGTACAAGCATAATGGACGCGCCCCCATCGCTGCGCGATTCCCCCAGGATAGTTACGAAACAAAGGCAGGGTTAAAGGCCGCGAATGCGCGGGTCGAGCGCATCGCGCAGGCCGTCGCCCATGTAGTTGACGCTGAGCACTGTCAAGCTGATCGCGAGGCCGGGCCACATGACCCGCTGGGGGTGTTGCTGCATGAAGTCGGTCGCATCAAACAGCAGGCGGCCCCATGTCGGGAAATCCGGAGGAAAGCCGAGGCCTAGGAAGCTGAGGGCGCTTTCCGTGATGATGGCTGTGGCGATGCCAAGGGTCGCGGAGACCATGATCGGTGACATGACGTTGGGCAGAACGTGGCGCAGGATCATTTTTCCCGGGCGCGTGCCGATGGAGCGCGCGGCAAGGACGAATTCGCGTTCTTTAAGCGCCAGCACATCACCGCGCACGATGCGGGCCGTGGGCATCCATGAGGTGATGCCAATGGCGATCACGATCAGGATGAAGATACCGGTTTCTGGGCCGAAGGAAGCTGAAAGCGGTTGGCGGAACAACATGACCATCACGAGCAGCAGCGGCAGCAGGGGTAGGGCAAGGAACAAGTCTGTCAGTCGCATCAAAATGCCATCAATGCGTTTGAAGTAGCCCGCCAGAACCCCAACAAGGGTGCCGAGGAATAAGGCGAGGCCCATTGCTGTCAGCCCAACGGAAATCGAGGTTTGCCCACCGGCCATCATGCGCGCCAACATATCCCGGCCCAGCTGGTCTGTGCCGAAAGGGTGCGCCCATGTTGGCCCTTGGTTGCGGGCGCGCACGTCGATGTAAGTCGGGTCAATGGACCAAATCCACGGGCCGACGTAGACCGCCAGAACGATAAAGATGAAGAAACACGCGCCCATGACCGCGCCTTTGTGGGTCTTGAACTGGTCCCAGACGTCCCACCATTGGTTGCGGGCCACTGCGTCGTCGCGTGCGTCGATGGAGGGGGCGGCGCCAGGCGCTGGGGATGTATCAGTCATAGCGTATCCTTGGATCTAGAATGCCGTAAAGGATGTCTGCGATCAGGTTAAAGAACACGATCAGGATGGCAAAGATGAAGGTCAGTGTTTGCACCATCGGTACGTCGCTGGCTTGGATCGACACGATCAGCAGTTGGCCGATTCCGTTCACCTTGAAGATTTGTTCAGTGATGATGGCGCCACCAAAGATTGCGGGGATGCCGAGGGCAATCACGGTGACCACGGGGATCATCGAATTGCGCAGCACGTGTTTCATCACCACAACGCTTTCGGTCATGCCTTTGGCGCGGGCTGTGCGCACGTAATCTTGGTTCAGGTTGTCTAGCATTGAGGCCCGCATGAAGCGGCTGATTTGCGCCGTCGTTTGCAGGGCCAGAACCATCACGGGCAGGACCATCTGGCGCACTTGTTTGCCGAAGTTTTCCCAGCTGTCGATGACTAAGGTCGTATCATAGATGGATGGGAACCACCAAAAGCTGTCGTTGGGCATCATCACGGTGAACAGGATGATCATCAAAACACCCGAGAAGAATGGTGGGATAGAAAAGCCGATCATGGACACGAACGTGCCGGCTTGGTCAAACACCGAGTATTGTTTGTAGGCTGAAATGATGCCGATGGGCAGGGCAATCAGCACGCCGACCACATAGGCAAGCCCAACAACCATCAACGTTTGCGGCAGACGTTCAAGGATCGTGTCCATCACTGGCGCGCGGGTCTGCCACGAGATTAGGCGGGCCTCATCGGGTGCCGAAATCCAATCGACGGATTGCGACAGGTAATAGACTGGCTCGCTCCAGACCATTTGTTTCAGCCAAAGCAGATAGCGGATGTGAACCGGTTCGCCCAAGCCGAGGGACTGGCGGATTTGCTCGCGCACTTCTGGTGGGATCGTCAGCGGCAATTGCGCCGTTGGGTCACCGGGCGCCATGTCGAGCAACAAGAAGATGATCAACGAGATGAAAATCAACGTCGGGATCGCGGTGAGGAGGCGCCGGATGGTGTAGGTCAGCATGGGCGGGCCCTATTTGTAATGTAGCGATTCAACAGATCGACCTTGTGTCGTGAGATTGGATTTCAATGTGATCCAGGCGAGGCGGTGGAGCACATGAAAATCAAATCGGGGCTGATGTTGGAAGGGTGGGCATGTCTGCCCACCCCATTGTGATCAATGGTGATTACTCACCAGTGCGGTACCATTCAGCGATGTTCCACAATTCAGAGTCCCAATCGGAAATCTTCACGCCACCCAGTGTGTTCGCGTGTGCGGAAACACCGCCACGGTGAACGAGTGGGATGATGGAATAAGACTGCATCAGCATGTCGTTCATCTGCTTGACGATCTCGGCGCGGGCTTCAATGCCAGCGGTTGATGCCAAGTCGTCGATCAGCGCATCATAAGCCGGATCACAGAAACGCTGCATGTTGGAACCCTGCCACTGGCTTTCTGGGCTTGGCCATTCTGAACACGCCCAATTCGCCATGTACGCTTCTGGGTCAACACCCGCGAAGTTGTTTGTGTACATTTCGACGTCCGCAAAGAACTTCTGGAACGTATCAGGGGATGCTGGATCGCCGCCAAAGAACACGGACGCGTCGATGTTGCGCAGGTCAGCTTGAATGCCGATCTCGCTCCACCACTGTTTGATCAGGGCTTGTGCATCCTGACGAACAGCGTTTGTCGATGTCTGGTAGGACACGACAAGTGGCGTGCCCTCAAACTCACGAATGCCGTCGCCATCTGTGTCAACGATGCCAGCGTCGTCCAGCAGGGCAATCGCACCAGCCATGTCTTGCGTCAGGCACGCGTCGTTTGCAGTGGATGCATAAACTGCAGGTGCAGGAAGCACGTTACAGGTTGCCTGACCACCAGCGCCGTAGCCGATTTCAACCAGCAAGCCGCGGTCGATCGCCATAGACATCGCTTGACCGATTGTGCGGTTTGTCAGGAACGGATGTGGACCGCCTTCTTCGGTTGCGCGCAGATCGCCCAAATCAGCAGACGGGTTCGTCTGGTTCAAGTGCAGGCGTTCAACGGATGTACCAAACGCCGTGACGACCGTGCCGATACCAGCAGATTCCATGTCAGACAGAACCGTTGGATCGATTTGCAGGTTCCAAGCGTAGTCAAACTCGCCTGTTTCCAGAACGGAACGCGCCGCAGATGCAGCATCGCCGCCGCCTTTGAACAGAACAGTTTCAAACGCTGGCTGGCCATCAACACGGAAGTTTTCATTGGCTGAGAACTGAACCACGTCGTTGGCCTTAAAGTCGGTCACAACAAATGGGCCGGTTCCGATTGGGCCAAAGTTTGCGTCAACACATGTCGGGGCCGCAGCGCCCAGACAATCGGCAAACTGTGCCGCTTGGATGATCGGGGATTCAGCACCGACAAGCGCCGTGTAAGGGAATGGCTTTGGTGAATCGAAGGTGATCTTGATGGTTTGGTCATCAACGGCTTCAACGGATTCAACACCGTCGAAGTAAGAAGCCTGCGCACAACCGCCGCCTTCAGCAGTACAATACTGCCATGTGAAAACAGCGTCATTCGCTGTCAGCGGGGTGCCGTCTGACCACATTACGCCGTCTTGCAGGGTCCATGTGATGGATGTCAGGTCTGCTGATACGCCGCCGTTTTCAACGGTCGGAATGTCAGCAGCAAGCCACGGAACCAGTTCGCCAGTGTCCGTAAAGCGGCCTAGGGATTCCAGCACGAGGGATGCGGATTCAACTTCTTTTGTGCCGCCCGATAGATACGGGTTCAACGTGGATGGCGCTTGCCAATAGATGATGTTGAGCTGACCATCGCGGCCGCGTTCACCTTCGTGGCCGTCAGCAAGTGCTGCCGTACCACAGGCCACCAATGCGGTGGCGCCCATTAGGGCTGATAGTTTTTTCATGACTCTCTCCTAGTTGGTTTTCGTATGTGTATTGCTCAGGCCCCGTTCTTAAGGGTTTGCTGGTCTGATGCCTCGGATGCCGCCGTTTGTTCGGCGGGCGTTGTCACGTCGTTGTAGTGATGGCAGGCGACGAAACGGCCCGGCATCACTTCTCGGTATTCGGGTTCTATTTGCGTGCAAATGTCCATGACCGCAGGGCATCGGGTACAAAAGTTGCAGCCGGTTGGCGGGTTGGACGGGGAGGGGACATCACCGGTTAGGATGGTGCGCTCCATTGTGTCGTGCAGTTCTGGGTCTGGTTCTGGCACAGCCGACAGCAGCGCCTTGGTGTAGGGATGCAGTGGCTCGGCGTACAATTCCTCGCGCGGGGCCAGTTCGACGATCTTGCCCAGATACATCACAGCCACACGGGTCGCGATATGGCGCACCATCGACAAATCGTGGCTGATAAACAGGTAGGTTAGGCCGATTTCCTTTTGCAAATCTTCCAACAGGTTCACAACCTGCGCTTGGATCGACACATCGAGCGCTGCAATCGGTTCATCGCAGACGATAAACTTCGGGTTTAACGCCAAAGCGCGGGCAATGCCGATGCGCTGGCGCTGGCCGCCGGAAAAGGCATGCGGATAGCGCTGGGCAAACTTTCGGTTCAGCCCGACTTGATCCATCAACGCGAGAACTTTTTCGCGCTTCTCGTCTTTGGAAAGCGACGTGTGTTCATCCAGCGGTTCTTGGATGATCGCCTGAACCGTCATGCGTGGATTGAGGGAGGCTTGCGGGTCTTGGAACACCATCTGCATCGTCGGGCGCTTGGTGCGCAGGTCCTTTTGTGGCACGTCCCCGATGGCATCGCCATCCACGACAATGGATCCATCCGTGATGTCATACAGGCGCAGCACGGCCCGCCCGCAGGTGGATTTGCCACAACCAGATTCACCGACCAGCCCCAATGTTTCACCTTCATAAATGTCGAATGAAACACCATCGACGGCCTTCACATCGCCCGTGTGACGGCGGAACAGCCCCGAGTGGATTGGAAAGTGCATTTTGAGGTTATTCACCTCAACCAATTTGGTCGTTGTTTTGGTGTCATCAAACATCGCGCGGCGCTCCTGTTCGGGCGTCATAGAAACAGGCGGCATCATGGCTATTACCAGCATTATAGCGCGGGGGATTTTCTTTTGCGCATCGGTCGAACGCCACATCACAGCGGTCCCGGAATGGGCAAGCTGCCGGAGAAGCCCCAAGAATGGGCGGCTGGCCTTCGATGATCTCAAGCCGTTCTTCGCGGGCGCCAGACACGCGCGGCACGGTTTTCAACAGCGCACGCGTATAAGGGTGCTGGGGATTCTTGAATAACTCGCGTGTTGGCGCTTGTTCAACGATCTGCCCACCATACATCACCACCACGCGGTCCGCGATTCCAGCCACAACGCCAAGATCATGGGTGATCCAGATCACCGCCATGCCAAGGCGTTCTTGCAGCTCTTTCATCAGCTCAAGTATTTGCGCCTGAATGGTTACATCAAGCGCGGTTGTCGGCTCATCGGCAATCAAGACCTTAGGGTCGCAGGCGAGCGCAATCGCGATCATGACGCGTTGGCGCATGCCGCCAGAAAACTGATGCGGGTAGTCTTTTAGGCGCTGATCCGCGTCAGGAATGCCGACCAACTCAAGCAATTCTTTTGCACGAATGGTGGCCTTTTTCTTGGTCATCCCCATGTGCTTTCGCAGGGGTTCCATGATTTGCATACCGACGTTGTAGACCGGATTTAAGGACGTCATCGGATCTTGAAACACAAACCCGATCTTGCCGCCGCGTGTCTTGCGCAGGGTCTCTGCGTCCACCTGCAAAAGGTCTTGACCGTCGAAGTTTACGGTGCCGCCCCGCACGTCAGCGGGCGGGCTGGGCAGCAGGCCAAGCAGCGACATCATGGTCACGGATTTTCCGGAACCACTTTCTCCGACAACACCCAAAAGTTCACCGGGTTTGAGATCAAAACTCACGTCATTGACGGCGTGAACTTCCCCACCGCGAATTTTGAATACGGTCTTTAGCCCCCGAACATCGAGAACTGGCAGCGCCCCATCGGGCATAGGCGACCTCCCTGTGAAAGTGGTCTAAGTCATTATTTTTGTTGCCAAACTTTAGCCGATTGTGTCTCGGAAGCCCGTGCGATTGATATGAGGTTAATAGCAATCAAGCGTCCCGCAACCCCTGACGGCATTTTACCGTATGGTAAATTTTTTGCCGACTGCGGCCTAAGACCCTTGACCGCAAGACATGCGCGTTTCACGGTCATTGTTGAAATACGCTGCCCAAAAGGCGGGCAAGCTGGGGGCAATATGACAAAGACACTGGACGCCAGAACGCTGATGGAACGCTTGATCGCGTTCCCAACTGTCAGCCGTGACAGCAACCTCGATTTGATCCGGTTCGTCGAGGGCTATTTGGCGGAGCACGGTATCAAATCAACGCGCGTCCCTGATGAAACAGGCGAAAAGGCTGCGCTATATGCCCACGTCGGGCCGCAGGTTGATGGCGCGATTGTTTTGTCAGGCCATACCGATGTCGTGCCTGTTGACGGGCAGGCGTGGGACACCGACCCGTTCGAAGTTGTTGAGATTGGCGACAAGATTTACGGGCGCGGCACCTGTGACATGAAGGGCTTTGATGCGCTGTCGATTTGGGCCTTGGTCGAGGCAAAAAAACGTGGCGTCACACGGCCTTTACAGCTTGCGCTAAGCTACGACGAAGAAGTTGGCTGCACGGGTGCGCCGGTGATGATTGACGCGATGGTCGCCAGCGGCATGCCGCGGGCCTCGGCCGCGATCATTGGTGAACCGTCGATGATGAAGGTTGTCACGGGGCATAAAGGCGGCATCGGGTTTGACGTGCACATGCGCGGCTTCGAGGTCCATTCGTCCTTGATCCACACAGGCGTCAACGCGATCATGTTTGGGGCTAAGCTGATTGAGTGGTGCAATGAAATGAATGCGGCAAACGCGGCCAAAGAACCGCTGGAAATGGATGCAGGGTTCGTGCCGCCCTACACGACGCTGCATGTGGGTATGGTCACGGGGGGCACCGCCCATAACATCACCGCGAAAGACTGCAATTTCGTGCTGACCTTCCGCGCTGTCCCTGGCGAGCCGGGCGAAATGTGGGTCAAAGCGTTCGAAGACAAAGTCGCCGAGATCGAGGCCGAGATGCAGACGATCCACCCTGACACTGGCATCGACTATGAACGCAAATTCGACGTGCCGGGCCTGAAGCCGGAAGTGACCGGTGAAGCCGAAGAAATTGTGCGTCAGTTGACAGGTGACAACGCGGTGAACGTGGTCAGCTACGGCACCGAAGCGGGGCAGTTCCAAGAACGCGGCTATAGCGCCGTGATTTGCGGCCCCGGTGACATTGCGCAAGCGCATCAGCCCAACGAGTTCATCACGGTTGAGCAGTTCAAGGCGGGCGAGGCGTTCATGGAGCGCTTGCTAGACTCCCTTGGTTGATTTCCCAATCTCGGAGGCTGTGCCGATTGAGCATAGCGCAGCGCTGCCCGAAAGCGGCGATGTCGTTATCATCGGCGGTGGCATTATTGGCGTATCCGCCGCGATCTACCTGAACAGGCTTGGACAACGTGTTGTGCTGCTTGAAAAAGGGCGCATCGCGGGCGAGCAGTCCAGCCGCAATTGGGGCTGGATCCGCCAACAAGGGCGCGACCCTGACGAGCTGCCGATTATGGTTGAAGCAAGCCGTTTGTGGCGCGAACTTTCCACGCAATGCGACGATACCCTTGGACTGGTCCAAGGCGGGCTGACCTATATGGCCAAGGACGAAGCGGAGTATGAAAAGTTCGCCGCATGGATGCCCCATGCCAAAGCGAACGGCGTTGATAGTCGGATGCTCAGCCGCACTGAACTGGCAAACCTGATGCCCGAAGCGCGCCGTGATTGGGCGGGCGGTATTTACACCGCGAGCGACATGCGGGCTGAACCTTGGGTGGCCGTTCCGACACTCGCGCGATTGGCGGTGTCCGAAGGTGTGACAGTTATCGAGGGTTGCGCGGCACGTGGGGTCGAAACCGCAGCGGGGCAGATCACAGCGGTTGTGACTGAAAAGGGGACAGTCCGTTCCCCACAAATCGTTGTCGCTGGCGGAGCATGGTCCTCGCTTTTCTTGCGAAACGCAGGTGTAAACATCCCACAACTGTCCGTACGTGCGAGCGTTGTGGCCGTGGACGGGGCGCCGATGGCTTATCAAGGTGGCGGCGCGGATTCCAAGATCGCGTTTCGCACCCGCGCGGATGGCGGTTACTCACTTGCCGCTGGCGAATTCCATGAATTCTTTATCGGGCCAGACGCGTTCAGGGCGTTTGGAAAATACCTGACCCAGATCAAGCACGACCCATTTGGCACGCGCTATTATCC
Organism: Octadecabacter sp.; assembly: GCA_018500065.2. Taxonomy (GTDB): domain Bacteria; phylum Pseudomonadota; class Alphaproteobacteria; order Rhodobacterales; family Rhodobacteraceae; genus Octadecabacter. Next base: position 8,780 of record JAHBAO020000189.1, read on the forward strand.
GGCAGCACCGAAGGGGTATCCCGATGCTTGGGGGACACCGCGGCGCTGGGCCTTGGACGCGCAATCCCCGTTCGAGCGGATGCGCGTTTTGAACCCCAAACCGAATGCTGCGAAATGCGCGTCACTCGCCCGTGATTTTTCCGCACTGTTCCCGAACCTTGGCCCAATCAAAGCGAAGGCTGCTTGGGCTGGAATGATTGATACAATGCCTGATTTGGTCCCCATTGTTGATCACGTAAAAGACTTTCAGGGGCTAACAGTTGCGACCGGAATGAGCGGCCACGGCTTTGGAATTGGCCCAGCCATAGGGCGCATTCTCGCTGATCTAGTGACAGCCCAACCTGCTGGATATGACTTAAACCGCTTCAGAATGTCCCGTTTCGTTGATGGGTCAAAGATTGATTTGGGACCAGCTATCTAACGGAAACCGCGCGTGCGTTGCCCCCGTGTTTAGGTATTTAAGAACAAAAGAAGCGGAAAGAGGGCTTGCTGAAAGTCGAGGTGAGGCCCAGTCTGACGACAATTCAATTGGAGAGAAATTATGCCCGTAAAGAACCGTTTTGCCGAACTGCTACCAGAAATTACCGAATGGCGCCGCGATCTACACGAAAATCCAGAGATCCTGTTCGAGACGCACCGCACCAGTGCGATTGTGGCCGAGAAGCTCAAGGCGTTTGGCTGCGATGAGATTGTTACGGGCATCGGGCGGACGGGTGTTGTTGCTGTGATTAAAGGAAGATCTGATACATCAGGTAAGGTGATCGGGTTGCGTGCCGATATGGACGCACTGCCAATCCATGAGCAGACCGGCCTTGAATACGCGTCTAAAACTGATGGCGCGATGCATGCTTGCGGCCATGACGGGCACACCGCGATGCTGCTTGGGGCTGCGAAGTACTTGTCTGAAACGCGCAATTTTGACGGCACGGTTGTGGTGATTTTCCAACCCGCAGAAGAAGGCGGCGGCGGCGGCAAAGAGATGTGCGATGACGGCATGATGGACCGCTGGGGCATTCAGGAAGTTTACGGCATGCACAATTGGCCCGGCAAACCGGTGGGATCATTCGCGATCCGCCCCGGCGCGTTTTTTGCAGCAGCCGATCAGTTCGATATTTCGATCGAAGGCAAAGGCGGCCACGCGGCAAAGCCACAAGAGGTCATCGACAGCACAGTGGTTGCAGCGCATATGGTTACGGCGTTGCAAACAATTGCCAGCCGCAACGCCGATCCTGTTGAGCAGGTTGTGGTGTCAGTCACCTCCATTGAAAGTTCTTCAACGGCGTACAACGTGATCCCGCAGAGGGTGCATTTGAAAGGCACAGTCCGGACGCTCAATAAAGATATTCGCGCATTGGCGGAAAAACGGTTGGATGAAATCGCCAAAGGGGTCGCCGCGACGTTTGGGGCGACTGCACAGGTTGACTATCACCACGGGTATCCGGTGATGGTGAATTCTGATGATCAAACCGCGTTTGCTGCTGATGTTGCGGCGTCCGTTGCCGGAGAGTGCACCGATGCACCGTTGGTCATGGGGGGGGAGGATTTCGCTTATATGCTCGAAGAACGTCCAGGGGCCTATATCCTGGTTGGCAATGGCGACACGGCGGCGGTGCATCACCCCGAATACAATTTTAATGACGAAGCAATTCCGGCTGGGTGTAGCTGGTGGGCTGAGATCGTTGAACAGCGGATGCCCGTGGGTTAATTATCCGCGCTGGGGCCGTGTCAAAGACACGGTTCCGGCCAACCCAAAGAGAATGCAAAATGGCGTTACGATGGGGTGGACATACAGGGCGCGCAGGGCCTCCAGAGGGGCCCAAGTCGCGCCGAAATCAATCTGGTAAATGAACACCGTGTTACTTGCACCGATGAAAGCGCCGAGCATCCATGCGGTCAAGAGAACTGGCAGATGGGTGTATTTTGGTAGCACTGAGCAGACAGTTAAAATCAGCAAGAAGGGCACTGCAAAAGCGCCAATTGCGTCCATGAAGAAACCCCAATAAGTTACTGACCAATTTGGATAAAGTGGCACTCGACCACCGTCGAGATAGCCAAGGACGATCCCAAAAGACCATACTCCGTGTAGCGCAGTGAGCAGCCAGCACCAGACGGAGGTGATCAACGCAAGCATTGCTGCGTGACGTAACCGTAAGACCATTTTCTAGCCTCCGGTATGGCTCATATGGCGGGACACTTGGCCATCAACGGACTGACGTGAATAATCGAAATCATGGCCTTTTGGCTTTAGCCCAATGGCCGCGCGGATGGCGGTTTCTAGGTGTGCATCATCCTTGCTGGCGCGCAGTGGCGCACGCAAATCGGAATGCCCTTCTTGGCCCAAGCAGGTATAGATTTCGCCGGTACAGGTGATGCGCACACGGTTGCAGCTTTCGCAGAAATTATGGCTCATCGGGGTGATCAGACCAATTTTCTGGCCAGTTTCTTCAAGGCGGATATAGCGGGCAGGTCCACCAGTTGTTTCCGCTAAGTCACTGACAGTGAAGCGTTCTTCAAGGCGTGCGCGTAAATCCTTTAGGGACCAGTACTGGGTAATTCGGTCCTCATTGCCGATGTCGCCCATTGGCATGACCTCAATAAAGGTCAGGTCGATGGCACGTTCTGCGCACCATGCTTGCATGGTAAACAATTCGGACTCGTTGAAATCTGCGAGCGCTACGGCGTTGATCTTGACGCGCATGCCCGCGCGCTGTGCGGCGTCAATGCCGCGCATCACTTGGGGCAGGCGGCCCCAACGGGTGATCTTTGCGAATTTGTCATCGTCCAGCGTGTCCAAGGAGACATTGATGCGGCGCACGCCTGCAGCGAATAAATCATCCGCATATTTTTCAAGCTGAGAGCCGTTTGTGGTCAGCGTCAATTCTTTCAGGGCACCACTTTCGAGGTGGCGGCTCATCGCATCAAAGAACGTCATAATACCACGACGCACCAAAGGTTCGCCGCCGGTTATGCGAAGCTTTTCAACGCCTAAGCGCACGAAGCTCGTGCACATTCGATCAAGTTCTTCGAGCGTCAAGAGGTCCTTTTTGGGCAGGAAGGTCATGTTCTCGGACATGCAATACACGCAGCGAAAATCGCAGCGATCTGTTACCGAAACCCGAAGGTAGGTGATGGCACGTTGGAAGGGGTCGATGAGGCGATTATCCATGTGCTAAAGGTAAGGGCGCGCAAGGGGCCGCGCAAGGGAATTACGCGACCAATTCCCCCTCGACAGCGTCGGGGGCCAACCGTAGGTTTGGGGTCATGAAGTACGTTGTTACGATTGCCGCCCTTGCCGGGCTGTCGGCCTGCACAGAGGGCTCGTTTCTTGGTGGGGTACAAAGCACGGATCCCGCTGTTGTCGCGCCTGTTGCCGTTGCGGGGCCTGATCTGTCGCCGTCACGCGGTGCGGCGTTTGCACCGCCTGTGCGCCCTACCATCGACGTCACGCAGACGCGGCCAAATTTGCCGCCGCCACCGCCCCCAACCGCGCGCACCGTTGAGCAGTTTGATACAACAACGGCTGCAGATCGCGCCGCGGCCGTGGCCCGCCCTGTCAGTGGCGAGCGGCGCCTTGGCACGACCATTGCGAGCCTTGGAAGTCCGACTGAGCCGGGAATATGGTTCAAAACACCGCTGGTGAGCGAGGTCATCCAGGGCCGCGTTGATTATAACGGTAAATCGGTCAACGTTGAGCTGCGCCCTTCGGGTGGCGCGGCGGGGGCTGGCAGTCAGATTTCACTGGCTGCGATGCGCCTGATCGAGGCGCCCCTAACTGGACTTCCCGAAGTCACCGTTTATGCCAACTAGGGGGTCTTGATGGGGTGGCGTTCAACCTATGACGTTTCACGCCAAGTCGTCGATGATCTTGGAGAAAAGAACGCCAGCTTAATCGCGGCGGGCGTTGCATTTTATGCACTGTTCGCGATCTTTCCAGGGATCGCCGCAACGATTTCTTTGTTTGGCTTGTTTGCCGATCCCATCGTTGTCGAAGCGCAGCTGGACCTCATGCAAGGGATTATGCCGACTGGGGTTTTCACCCTTTTCGAAACGCAAGTTGATCGGCTACTGAGCGTAAGAGCAACCACCCTTGGGCTGACGACCTTGATTTCCATCGGGCTGGCGCTTTGGTCTGCGCGCACGGGGGTCGCAGCCTTAATTCGCGGGCTTAACGCGATTTTCGATCGCCCAAATCGCGGAAGTATTCGCCATATCTTGGTGGCGCTGCTGCTGACCTTTTGCTTGGTGGGTATCGCGATTGTTGCCCTGCTGATGCTGGTTGTCGCGCCCATTGCCCTTGCGGTCATTCCGTTCAAAACCGACACTGGATTGTGGCTAGAGGTTATTCGCTGGACGGTTGCCATATCGGTTCTGTTCGTGGGGCTTGGTGTCTTATACCGCTACGGCCCCAATCGCCGCTTTGCGCGGCTTGGTTGGATCACCCCGGGGGCGTTCATTGTGGTGACAGTCTGGCTTTGTATGTCAGCC
>JAHBAO020000083.1 GCA_018500065.2 Octadecabacter sp.
CGTCTCAGGCGGCACCTCGACGGGCAAAACCGTGGCTGCTCGTAAAATTCTCTCTCATGTTCCCCCAGAAGAACGGATTATCACCATTGAAGAAGCCGCAGAGCTTCTTCCCGCCCAGCCAAACGTGGTGACGCTGATCGCCAACCGCGATGCGCAGTTCCAAACAGCTGACGTACTTCTCACCGCGACACTGCGCATGCGGCCAGACCGGATCATCCTTGGGGAGGTGCGCGGCAAAGAGGCCATGACTTTCCTAGAAGCCATCAACACCGGTCATGGAGGGTCAATGACCACATTGCATGCCGAAACCCCACAACTGGCCGTGCAGCGGTTGGCAATCGCGGCCCTTAAGACGGAAATCCCGATGACCTATGCCGACATGGTTCGTTACATCGAGAACTCTATCGACGTCGTTATCCAAGCCGGTCGCCACGACGGCGCGCGCGGCATCACTGAATTCTACCTCCCCGGCATGGAACAGATAGGAGCACCGGCATGAAAACCTTTGAGTATGAAATCCTTTCTTTCCCGATGGACCGCAAGACCGGTCTGATAGAAATGCAGGCCACGCTGAATGCCAAAGGCCAGATCGGTTGGGACGTCGTGTCGGTCAGCTCGTCGGAGTATGCGAACATCGGACACACCGCATTCCTGAAGCGCGAGATTGTCGGCCAAACCTCATGAAACACGTTACTCTCTATGTCATTTGGTTGTCGTTCGGGTTGGGGCTGATCGCGCAACCCACCTTGGCTGAGCGCAGTCTCGTTCCGACCATTGGATCAACACCGGATGTATGTGTCGAGCGCCCGAGCGAACCTGATTGGATGCAAAACATCGCGCTGCGTGACGCCTATCAGCGAGTTCTGGTTCAGGACATCTATCGAGCGCAAAATCTAGAAAGTATCGTTCAAACAGAATCCTGCAATTGCGCCACCCGCTTCCCCAGCTGGGATCAGGCAGAAAGCACCTTCCGAGAAAACCACGCCAATGCAGATCGCTCAGAAATGCTGCAAGCCTCGGATACTTACAACCGCCGCTCCAATGATCTTCGGCCTCAAGCCCAAGCCATCTGCGAAGTCGTCGGCAATTGGTAGGGTGGGCATCCGATGAGCGTCGTCACCTATTTCGTTGAAACCTCCCAAGGCTACCTCGATACGGCTGCCGAGACCCAGTTCGGGTCAGTCGCGGCAACGGTCGGAACACTGCTTGTCCTTGGAACGACGCTCGTTGTGATCTTGGTCTTCCTGAACATGATCTATCAGTACAAAGCGATGGACGAGCGAACGGCATTCTGGCTTGCGGTCAAGATCGGACTCATCGGGATATTTGCGACCAATTGGGTGCAGTTCAATGCGCTGTCGTCAGCTATACTGAGCGGCATTGATAGCATTGCAGGCGCGCTCGTCGCATCCGTGGGCGGTGGCATGCCCGGCCCGTCTGGCACATTCGCCGAAGAATTTGACCGGCTCATTGCCGAGCTAGGCGAGTATCTCAATGCCGCGGGATCTGAGCTCAACTGGATGGCAGGCGCGATGCTCGACATCGTTGGTGTGTTGATGTTGTCGATCTTAGGTGGGCTGGCCGCGTTCATATTGGTGGCCTCACGTCTGATGATCGCCCTGTTGATCGGGATCGCACCTGTGATGATCTTCCTGACGCTGTTCGACGTGACTAAGGACTATTTTGCACGCTGGTTGTCGGCCTTGGTGTCGTTCGCGATCTATCCGATTGTCGTGGCGGGAGTGTTTGCAACGATCACGGGGGTTTCCTCAGCGCTTATTGGAGAGCTTGGTGATCCTGAAGGTGCCACAAACATTGGGGCGCTCATTCCGTTCTTCATGATGGTGCTCATGGCGAAAGGTTTTATCATTGCGACCCCGTTCATCGTACGGGCGATCTCGGGGAATATTATGATGCCCGCCCTGTCAGGGGGGCTCGGTGGAAGTTATGGATTTGCCCGTGCCGCATTGGGCAATCAACAGGCCTATAATCGATACTTGGTTGGTGGAGCGAGTGGGGCAGAATACGCCGCACTCAGAGCGCGTCAGATGTTTGGAGTGCAACAAATGCCTCAACGACCTGGGATGGCGCAAGTATCACCAGCGGGTGGAAACCCGTCCACCGGAACCGGATCTCAAATGCTGGCGCAGTTAGCGAGGCTCGGTAGGTTGGGACGAAGGTAGCTAACAACACCCGACCTTCGCTTCGTCGCGTTTGAACTTACACAATGCGGACGAAGCGGACTAATGCAGTTGCAGCTATTGCTAGCGCAGCATTTTCTCGCAGATGCAGAAACGCGCGTTTTGCGACGCGACGGATGCGCCGAAGCAGCCGTTCGGTGACCCAGAAAGTACCGCATTTTCAAGTTACCTTTTCGCGGTTTTAGATATCGATTCTCGCTCGAAACAGGAACTTTGGAGGGTCAGAAGGATCAATCAATGGCGATCAGGTATATGCAACATCATCATGGTATCGCGAACAGCCATGCTCGCGACGGTCAGGGGAACCGACTTCGGCCAGACCACAAGATAAGATTGCTTGATTTCTGGGTCGATGATGCGCCTTGCGACGACAGTTCCCAATCGCTCACGCTCTTCGATCGCGCATTTTGGTAGGATGGAACAGGCATGCCCGCTGGCGACATGGCTGAATATCATGATCAATTCGTTGGTTTCAAAATGTACATTGTGAGACAGGCCTTCGGCTTTAATCGTATCCTCTATGAACTGACGAAACGGTTGATCGGTATGGGTGCTGACCATCGGGTAACTTAGTGCGTC
>JAHBAO020000358.1 GCA_018500065.2 Octadecabacter sp.
ACCTTAACGACTGCTCTGAATTTCTGCGACCACCTCTGAGATTGAGGTGAAATCGTAAGGTTGTCGCAGCCGGCAAGGGCCTTGATCTGACCTGTATTACGGAACGACGCGCCCATAATGATCGTCTGCACACCTTGTGATTTATAATACTCAAAAATCTCGCGGACGGATAAAACGCCAGGGTCTTCGTGAGGTGCGTAGCTTTCAGCACCGCTCTGGGCTTTGTGCCAATCCGTGATCCGACCTACGTGACGATTGCACTGGATTGGGCTTCGGTGACGTAGATCATAATAGGTTCCTTACCAACCCCCAAAGCGACGCCAGACGTCTGAAACAGCGCCGTCTTCCGACAACACATTATATCGGTCAAACTGGGCCGCCGTGGCACAGGCGTGATTTGGCAGGATACGCAGATGTGTCCCCACGGGCAGGTCCGGCATCGAACCGCGCGCACCCGGGCGCAACGATACGATCCCGTGTTCTTGATTGGCACTGCTGACGATCAGATCGGGGATGACACGACCGTCTGCGTCACAGACAACGCCATATCCTTGATCCACATCTTGCGCGGCAGTGCCACGATCACGCGACATCGCCATCCAGCCCGCGTCAATCATCACCCAGCCCTTGGAGGTCTGATGCCCGATCACCGTGGTCAGAACACTCAGCGCCAGATCGTCCAGCGTGCAGACATCAATGCCCGCCATCACGAGGTCAAAAAACATGTAGACCCCAGCCCGCAACTCGGTGACGCCTGTCAAATCACGTGCGCCGTGAGCGGTCGGCGTTGAGCCGACACTCACGACAGGGCAATTCAGCCCAGCAGCGCGCAAGGCATCAGCTGCGTTAACGGCTGCACTGCGCTCGATCTCGGCAAATCTGGCGTGTTCATCATCACCGCGCACTGTGTAACTCTCACCTGCATGGGTCATCACGCCGCGCAGCGTGCCTGTATCATGCAAGATACGCCCGACCTCAACCAAGGCGGGATCATCAAAGCGTAGTCCGCCGCGGTGGCCATCACTGTCGATTTCGATCATGGCTGGAACGCCCTCCAGCGCCACGGCTTTTGCTTGCGTAGTATTGTCGAGGATCACAACCAAATCACATCCCGTTGCCCGCATCGCTTTCGCGCGCGCCAGTTTTTGCGGCGCGATCCCGACGCCATAAAGAATATCGTTGTGCCCTGCTGCGTGAAATCCCTCGGCCTCGGCCAAAGTGGAAACCGTGATCGCCCCCTGCGCACCACCGCTTAAGCGTGTCGAGACCTCGACTGATTTCGCCGTCTTCAGGTGCGGCCGCAACGTGACCCCCAGCGCTTTGGCGCGGCCTTCAAGACGGTCGATGTTGCGCATCATCTTGACTTGATCCAGCAACAATGCCGGTGTTTCCAGGGTTAATGGCATTGGGTGATCTTTCTGTTTAATGACACGACGACGGCATCGAAATTTTGATCAAAAGCGTGAAATTTAGCTCGTTTCATCAGATCAAGCCGCTCGTGTCAAAGTCCGGTACGCAGTTGATATCCCGGGGCAAACAAAAGCCTAACCTTGGTAACGGATGCTTCGCCGTCCCACGTAAGACGGTCCATGGCGAACAACGCGCTATATTCCGGGACGGCCATAATCTCGGCATCCTCAGCCGAGGCTTGCATCGCAGAAAACGCAATTTCACCGTGGGTATAAGGCGCGTATTTCATCAGCCATTCGTTCGCACTTACGGATTGAAACGTCTCCGCCGCTGCGTCGGGCACAATAAGTGTATTGATCCAGCGATCTTCAATCGCATAGGCCTCGTCATCCGCAAGATGCAGGGCGCGCACGTGCAAAATCCTGGCGTCCGCCACGATTTTCATTGCGCCGCTCACGCTAAGGGGGGGCACGGCGATTTCACGCACACTCAGTTGGTAGCCATATTTGAAACCGTGCTCTTCGACTTCATGACGAATCACAGCAATGTCTAGCGTTGCTTTAGCGACGGGTTGTGCGGCCACGCGCGTGCCTGCCTTACGCTTGCGGTCCAACAGGCCACTCCCCGCCAACGATCGCAAAGCGCGGTTCACTGTGGAACGGGCGCAGCCAAACTCAACCGCCAAGTCGGCCTCGTTCGGGATCAAGTCACCAGGGGCCCATTCACGCGCATGAATACGGCGCAGCACTTCATCCTGCACGCTTTGCCAGTTTCTAAATGTAGGGGCGTTCACAGCTCGTCTCTCAATGCATCAATCACTTTTTTATAGGCCGCGACAATCGGTGCGCGCTGCACATGTTGACCGTCCTTTACCATATGACGCCCCGCAGACCAAACATCTGTGACCAAACGATCATCACCTGCGAAAATCCATGCATCCAATGCGGTGTCCTCCGCCCTGCCCCACATATGCTCGGACGTTGTGTCAAGCGACAGCAGGTCCGCCCAACACCCAACTTCAATACGACCGGTTTCCCGACCACACGCCTGCGCACCTCCCCTCAGAATAGCATCATACATGCGACGAGCGGTCGATTTGTCAGAT
>JAHBAO020000212.1 GCA_018500065.2 Octadecabacter sp.
CATTTAGTACGTGCGGCGCAACCGGGCGATAAACAGACCAAACCACTCAGTCTGTGGGAAATATTTTCAGAAGCGCCGAACCGAAAGCGTTGGTTCCAAATTGTTATGATAGGTAAAAGCGCTCTTTCTGTTCACAAGGCCCTGTCGACCACTTTGCGAGCTGCCGTCACCAGACCAATTTTCATGCGGCCTGTTGTCAAGTTTGCTCCGAAAGTTCCGTCACACAAGCTGTCGCGTTCTGACCCGTAGTTGTCACTCGGCTCTGAGGGGGCAACAATCAAAAGGGCTATGTCCACCAGATTTGGTCTCACGTTGAGAATTTCCGTTACAGCATCATCACTGCTTCCAAATGCTTCGGTGTTCACAATAATATGCGTAAAAAGGTGCTTGAGCGACGCAGCTTTTGATAGATGTGAGCAATTCGCGAAGGATGCGGTAACCTTGACGTCAGCGCGTGCACAAATCTCTCTGATTTTTCCAAGGCAGTGGCCCTTGAACCCTATCAACAAAACTTCGTAATCGGAAATCGAAGCGGAGGCTTCTATTTGTTCGACCTTGCTTATCAAGCGGTCTTCCAACGAAGAAATAGCGACAAACCTCTGTGGTTCAGACGGTATTGATTTACGCGCCTTACGTTGCGCGCAGACAGTTGAGAAGGGGAAGAGAAAGTGCACGTTCGAGAGAGGCGAATTCATTGTGCTTCTCCTTCAACAAAGCTGAGAAACTGGAAGCCTGCAGCTTCCATCAACGCATAGGCGTCGTTAAAGTCATGCTCGTCAAATTGTTGATCGGCCGATGGCTTTTGATCATTCAATAAAACGCAAACGGCACTGTTTGGGAATTTCTGTTGGGCGCGCTGCCGTTCGCGTATGGCTTGTGGCGTCTTGTAGCTGTCAATCGACGCTACGATCAGCTCTGGATTGTCCGTGGGGCCTGTATTCGTGCCTAATAGCACTGGAATCCCGAGTGCTTGGGCCGCACGACGAATTGGAGCTTGAAAGGGGTTTTCAAAGCCGACGAGCATCAAACCTTCTGCAAAGCGAGGGAGAGGCACTTTGCAAGGTAATTGGGGGCCAGTCGGCTCTAAGGGTGTGTAATTCTTGTATTCTCTACGTGTTAATGCTTCTGCCATTTTTTGCCCTACTCAATCTTTTGAGACAGTCCTGATCGAACTTTTGCTCTCGTTTGAGTTCAACCATAGGTCGTGGCTTACGCTAGGGCAGGTGGCATTTGGCTGCTTTGAATAAATAGAGTAAAATTTTGTATATCTTTAGTTGGTTTGTTTACGCGTAAGTAAAATTGCCTGATCAATTTTTTATATTGGCTCTAATTTGTTTGTGTTTCGGCCCTTTTTCTCGATTTTGGATAGCCGTAAATTCAACATAACGCTTGTTGCCTGCCCCGCAGATGTGACCACGCGCCCAGTCTCGAAGCGACAGCTGCGGCACTGGGCATGATGCGCAGCCCAGTTGACAGATAGCGACAGAGCGGCTGGCACCAACGGAAGCGCCAGATTTTCGCCGCTTTACTGTTCTCTGACGTCAGACAGTATTTTGAAAACACCCGCTATGATGGAAAATATTAGGCAATCCACATCTGCCATCCGACCCCTTTGGGCGAATTCACCCGCTATTCGCTGATTTGATTTGCAAGAATTGCCTTGCACGAAGCGCGCGTCGTAGCGATGTACTGTGCGAGCGAATTGAAAGGGTTGGAAAATGGACAACGCACGTAACTTTTACATTGATGGTAATTGGGTCGCCCCAATTGCTGGGACTGATTTTGATGTGATCGACCCATCGATCGAGGAAGCCACAGCGGTGATCTCCTTGGGTGGTCAGGCGGACACTGATGCAGCTGTTGCCGCGGCAAAGGCCGCATTTCCGAAGTGGCGCATGTCTTCCAAGGCTGAACGCATCGAGTTGATGGAAAGTATTCTTGACGTTTACATGCGCCGTTCTGACGAAATGGGCGAAGTCATCAGCCGTGAAATGGGCGCGCCGATTGATATGTCCAAAGTGCAGCAGTCTGGAACGGGGTCGTTCCACCTGAAGGCCTTTATCCAAGCGCTAAAAGAATTCGAATTCGAAGGCCCGCTGCGCGCTGGTGATGAAAGCACGCATATTATCCATGAACCGATTGGCGTTTGTGCGCTGATTACCCCGTGGAACTGGCCGATGAACCAGATCACGTTGAAGGTAATGCCGGCTTTGGCGACGGGCTGTACGATGGTCTTGAAACCGTCCGAACAGTCGCCTTTGTCCGCGACGTTATTCAGCGAAATCATGCACGAAGCCGGTGCGCCCGCTGGTGTCTACAATATGCTGAATGGCGATGGCCCCGGTGTTGGCACCCAGCTTTCGGTGCACAAAGACGTCGATATGGTCAGCTTTACCGGCTCGACCCGTGCAGGGCAGGCGATTACGATCGCAGCGGCACCAACTGTAAAACGCGTCAGCCTTGAGCTGGGCGGGAAGGGCGCGAACATCGTGTTTGCGGATGCAGACCCGAAGGCGGTGCAGCAGGGTATTGCGCGGTGTTTCAACAATACGGGCCAGTCTTGTAACGCACCGACGCGGATGCTGGTTGAGCGCTCGCGATACGGTGAAGCGGTTGAACAGGCGGTTGCGGCGGCCAATGCGACAACAGTTAACCCTGCCGCGACCGAAGGCCAGCATATCGGGCCATTGGTTTCCGAGATGCAATTCAACAAGGTGCAGGATTTGATCCAGAAGGGCATAGATGAAGGCGCGAAACTCGTTGCTGGTGGTGTGGGGCGCCCTGAGGGTTTGAACCGCGGGTTCTTTGTGAAGCCAACCGTGTTTGCCGATTGCACCAACGACATGAACATCATGCGCGAAGAAGTCTTCGGCCCTGTGTTGTCCATGATGCCATTCGACACCGAGGACGAGGCGATCGCGATCGCCAATGACACGGACTACGGGCTGACCAATTACATCCAGACCACGGATGCCGAAAAAGGCCG
>JAHBAO020000084.1 GCA_018500065.2 Octadecabacter sp.
CCCTATGATCCAACCGCCGAAGCACTGGCTCTTTATGATGGCAAAGCATTTCCGGAGCCGATCCGTGGGTATGACTTAGACACCCAACCAACAGCACTCCGCAAACTGCGCGAAAACCACATAGAGAATGATCACGACGCAGTTGTGCATTTGGAAAATCCCACGTTAGAGCAAACACAGCGGCAGCGGGCGCACTATTTCGCGAACATCACGATGATTGATGAACAACTTGGTGCCCTCCGTGACGCTCTTGAAAAGCGCGGTGTTGCGGACAATACGATTATCATTTTCACGTCTGATCATGGCGACTCTCTGAACGACCACGGCCACTCTCAAAAGTGGAATATGTTTGAACCCAGCGTACGCGTGCCTGCTGTGGTGTACGATCCTCGCGCGTCAAACCGAGGCAAGCGTGTCGACGATTTGACGGCGTTGTTTGATTTTGGACCAACCATCCTTGATGTGGCGGGAGTTGAAACGCCCGAATGGATGGAAGCCACAAGTCTAACGCCGTATTTGACTGACGGTCCCACGCCACCGCGCGGCCCGGTCTTTGCCGAATTGGCTGATGATATGGTGCAAGAGTATTGCCAGTTCATGACCATGATCCGGGAAGATGACTGGAAGCTGGTTTATTTCTTGAACAGTGATGAGGGGCAGCTCTTCGATCTTTCCCGAGATCCTGACGAGATCAACAATCTTTGGGACGATACCAACCATTCCGCAAAGCGGAATGACCTTACACGTAAAATACTCGACTGGCGTTTGCAAAGCTCGCGGCAAACCCAATCCTTCGTGGCCCGAGGGGCCAGCTAAGAAGCCGAAGAGATAATTTAGCGACCCATCCATCCTCCATCGACCGTCAGAATTGTTCCGTGCACATAGTCCGTTGCCGACGACGACAGAAACACGGCGGGACAGCCGAGATCAGCGGGCGTGCCCCAGCGACCTGCTGGGATTCGCTCAAAAATGGACTTGGAGCGATCGAGATCATCTTGCAACGCTTGGGTGTTGACTGTCGCGATGTATCCCGGCGCAATCGCGTTTAGGGCTCTTACCCCGCCAGATGTCGAATGGAGGCAAAAATCGCTTTGGTGGGTCACAAAAATGGGGCAACGCGACGTGCGCCGATTACTCGTGACTGACGCAATGTCAGTGATCAGCGCTACTGAGCGAAAAGGTCGTTGCGACGATCCTTGGCTTGCGAATATGCTGAAGAAGCAACTGCGCATGCTGGTTGCGGGCGCTTGCTCATCGGATGGCGCGACAACTGTGGGCCATAATGGTGACGGAACACGGATCAAGAGATTGACTCGGAACACCCATAATATGCGTGTGACCACTAAGACGCCGTGTAATTGGTGGGATCCGGATCGCGTATCTCCATAAATGCGCGCCGCTATGTGTTGCGGCAACTACGAGGCCGGACACCTGACGGCGCCAGATCAGTCGTTCTAAGACTAACCGACACCCAACTCAGACCCGGGGCATCCACACCCGCTTATGAAATGGATTTACGTTCAGTCGGGTTCTCACTAGAGCCGCCCCATTAATAGATCGGCGCACCGATCACCCAACATCATCGCGGGCGCGTTCGTGTTGCCCGCGTTGATGTTGGGAACTGCCGACATGTCACACACACGCAGCCCTTCGATACCGCGTACCCGCATGCGGGCATCAAGAACGGCAGACTTGTCGCCGTCAGCGCCCATTTTCGCAGTGCCTGCCGGATGATAATTGGTTTTGACAAACCGTCTGCAGTGTTCTCGCAGGGCGTCGTCGGACAAATCATCAATCGCTGGAATGACGATCGAATCGAGTTTGCCCGCAATGGGGTTTTCTTGCAGGGCTTTCACAAAAAACCGCTGGCCTTCGATCATTTCCCGCATGTCGTCGGGGTGTTTCAACAGATTGGGCGACACCAATGGCATGTCGTCGGGGTTGGCTGACGCAAGCCGGACTTCACCACGCGATTTCGGCTTGACCACGACAGTTGTCACGGTCACGCCGTAGTCGTCTTTCACACTATCGAGGACATCGCGGTCGAGGTAAACAATCGGCACACAAAATGCCTGAATGGTAGGTGGTTCGCCTCGATTGACCGGGTTCACAAAGGCGCCTGCTTCCACTCCTGCAGATGTGACAGGGCCAGACCCAAAGAGTTTGAGTTGAATACCGTTGCGGATCATCCGCCACCCGTCGCCCTGTTTGAAATATCCATAGGGCCCATTGGCAAACGCGGTGACAGGGACCTCTGGATGGTCGATCAGGTTTTGACCGACACCGGGCAAGTCGGCGTGACACCCAATACCGTGCTGTTTCAGATGATCGGCGGGACCAATGCCGGACAGCATGAGGATTTTGGGAGACACCAATGCGCCGGCGCTCAAAATCACATCGCCCTTTGAATGGACTGTGATGAGGGCCCCCGTCTTGTCCCTGTATTCCACTCCAACAGCGCGCCCGTTTTTAATAATGATACGCTGGACCGCGCAGTGCAGGCGCACGGTCAGATTTGGATTGTCCTTTTGCGGTGCTATAAACGCA
>JAHBAO020000365.1 GCA_018500065.2 Octadecabacter sp.
GGGTTGTTTTGGCTCTGCGCTGCCTTGTTTTTTGGATCCAGTCTAACCGTCGCGCTGATTTTTGGATCAGGACTTTCCGGGATGCCAAGACGCTACATCGATGATACCAGTTCACTTGAATTGGCACACCGCCTCGGAGGTATCATGGTGATTTTGGCCTATCTCACAGCCCTTATCGCCGCCGCACGCCCGATCCGGTCGTGGTGGCGCACAAGAGGGCAAACCTGATGCCCTACGAATGGATCACCCCCACCGGCCCCGATGCCCCAAAAGATGAACTCCACCTTTGGCCCTACCGCTCTCTACTGCGCCGTGATTTCGTCGTCTTCATCTCCGCCACCGTCCTGCTGATCGTCGTTCCCTTGTTCGCGGTTATCGGCTCCGCTGTTCTTTGGGGCCTCCTCCCGTTCTTCATCATTGCCGTTTGGGGAATGTGGTACGCGCTGCAACGCTCCTACAAAGATGGTGAAATCCTTGAGGAACTGCGCATCTGGCCGGACCGCATGACACTAACCCACACGCACCCGCGCAGGGGTGTGCAAACATGGGACGCCAACCCCTACTGGGTCCACGTCAAGATTGACCGCCACAACGAGCGCATCGTCAATTACCTCACACTTAAAGGCGCGGACCGCGAAGTCGAACTCGGCCGCTTCCTTTCCGAGGACGAGCGCGCGGCGCTTTATGATGACCTAACCCAGCGGCTTCGTAATCTTTTATAAATCGCGCATGTTTCGGGTCGCACAACGCGCGGCAAATTCGTAGCGTCGCATCATGAACGCACAACGCACCATTACCACCCAGACATGGGCCGAACTGTTCCTTCTGGGGTTTATCTGGGGTGGCAGTTTCCTCGCCATCCGGTTGGCCCTGAATGAAGTTCCCTTCGTCACGTCCGTTGCGCACCGCGTGTTCTGGGCCGCCCTAATTCTTTGGGGCTATGTCGCCCTACGTGGTCTTCCCATCCCGCGTGATCCAAAAGTCTGGGGCGCGCTGTTTATCATGGGCCTGCTCAACAACGTCATCCCGTTCAGCCTCATGGCATGGGGACAACTGCACATCCCAACGGGCCTTACATCAGTGTTCAACGCTGGCACGGCGATCTTTGGCGTGGTCCTTGCCGCGCTTATCCTCGCGGATGAACGCCTGACCCCGCGCAAAGCCCTCGGCTCGCTCATCGGGTTCTTCGGCGTTGCCACCGCCATCGGCCTAGAGTCAGTGCGTAACTTCGACATCACATCGCTGGCGCAACTGGCCGTTATTGGCGGCACCATCTCTTATGCCTTCGCGAGCGTCTGGGCCCGCGTCACCCTCAGCGGTCTCACCCCGCAAGTGGCAGCGGCGGGCATGCTGACGGGGGCATCACTTGTGATGGTTCCGGCGGC
The DNA here is from genome assembly GCA_018500065.2 of Octadecabacter sp. Taxonomy (GTDB): domain Bacteria; phylum Pseudomonadota; class Alphaproteobacteria; order Rhodobacterales; family Rhodobacteraceae; genus Octadecabacter. The sequence continues at coordinate 1,386 of JAHBAO020000365.1, forward strand.
CCTGCTGATTGATGGCGCACCATCCTTCAACCTCAGCCTCACGACGTTCGGGGCCATCGGGTACTACGTGGTCTTCGCCACGGCGGGCGCTTACTTGCTCTATTATCGTATTCTGGCGGCGGCGGGGTCGGCCAATACGATGATCGTCACCCTGCTTATCCCGCCAGTGTCGATCGTCCTTGGCGCATTGGTCCTCAATGAAAACTTGTCACCAAACGTCTATGCAGGCCTCGCACTCCTCGCGCTTGGGCTCGCCATCCTCGACGGACGGCTGTTCAAACGCTAGCCAAGCTTGTCTTTCACCATCGGTCCGGTCTTGCCGAAATCCATCTGGCCCGTGTACTTGGATTTCAGCTCGCCCATAACTTTGCCCATGTCGCGGATGCTGGTCGCACCGACTGCGGAAATCGCGGCATCAATCGCGGCAGATGCTTCACCGTCGCTCAACTGGCGCGGCAAGAAATCTTCGATGATCTTGATCTCGGAAAGCTCTTTTTCCGCCAATTCCAGCCGCCCGCCTTCTTCATAGACTTTCGCGCTTTCCTGGCGCTGCTTGACCATCTTACCCATGATCGCCAGCACGACATCGTCACCGACGCCCTCGTCGCTGCCCGTTCCACGCGCATCAATATCGCGGTCTTTGATCGCAGCGTTGATCAATCTCAATGTCGACAGCCGATCAGCGTCTTTCGCCTTCATCGCTTCTTTAAGAGCCGTTGAGACCCGTGCGCGCAATTCCATCTCGATCATCCCTGATATTGTGAGCGGTAACAGGCGCGGACCATACTGCGAAATCCACACTTAAAACAAGCGCCCATCGGCCAACACGTCGCAAGGTCATCTGCGCGTCTTGACCCTGTCGAACCCACCCCTTAGGAAGCGTGGAAATTCGCTGTGCGAATGCCCGCATAGCGACCAGATTTGTCGCTCATCGGGGATTCGACCAATGGCCAGCACCACCAAACCAACAGCCTGCCTTGTTCTTGCCGACGGCACCGTGTTTTACGGCAAGGGTTTCGGCGCCACCGGCCAGACCACGGCTGAGCTGTGCTTCAATACCGCGATGACCGGATATCAGGAAATCATGACCGACCCGTCCTATGCGGGCCAGATCGTGACCTTCACCTTCCCGCACATCGGCAACACCGGCGTCACCCCTGAAGACGACGAAACCGCTGACCCCTTCGCGGCTGGCATGGTTGTTAAACAGGATCCAACATTGCCCTCCAGCTGGCGTTCTGTTGAACGTCTTGAACCTTGGTTAGAAGCACGCGGGCGCATTGGCATCGGCGGCATTGATACCCGCCGTTTGACACGCGCCATTCGCCAACAAGGCTCGCCGCATGTGGCGCTGTCCCATGATCCGGACGGCAATTTCGACATCGAAAAACTGGTGGCCGATGCCCGCGCATTTTCTGGCCTCGAAGGGCTGGACCTCGCCAAGGACGTGACCTGCACGCAATCTTACCGTTGGGATGAAATGCGTTGGGCATGGCCAGACGGTTTCCCGCGCCAAACCGACGCTAAGTTCAAAGTCGTCGCCGTGGATTACGGCGCGAAACGCAACATCCTGCGCTGCCTTGCTTCAGCGGGCTGCGATGTGACTGTTCTGCCAGCCAGCGCAACCGCAGAAGACGTGATGTCGCACAACCCTGACGGTGTATTTCTCTCAAACGGCCCCGGTGATCCGGCGGCAACAGGCGTTTATGCCGTGCCGATGATCAAGGACATTCTCGCCAAAGATATTCCCGTTTTCGGTATCTGTTTGGGCCACCAGATGCTCGCCCTCGCGCTGGGTGCCAAGACGATCAAAATGAACCACGGTCACCACGGCGCCAACCACCCTGTGAAAGACAATGACACGGGTAAAGTTGAAATTACCTCAATGAATCATGGATTTACCGTTGACTCACAATCCCTGCCGGCAGGCGTTCGTGAAACCCACGTGTCCCTGTTTGACGGTTCAAATTGCGGCATAGCAGTCGACGGCAAACCCGTGTTTTCCGTCCAGTACCACCCCGAAGCCTCCCCCGGTCCAATGGACAGCTACTATTTATTTGAACGCTTTGCGGCGGCAATGGCGGAACGCGCGGGCGTCACAGCTTAACACATCTGACATTACCCTTAACGACCCGTTAACCAAACGTCGTCCAATGTAGACGCGTGACAGGTAACGAGGGCCTTATGGCTTTGATATTCAGCACGCGTCGA
>JAHBAO020000117.1 GCA_018500065.2 Octadecabacter sp.
CCTCGCGGTGATGCACGAGGTCACACGTACCGTTAAAAATGATGACGGTGAAAAGGTAGAGATCACCGAGACCGTTCCGATGGTCGAGAACAAGAAAATCATGCAGCCGTTTGGCGACCGCTCCAAGATTGTCATCGAACCCATGCTGACGGATCAATGGTTCGTTGAGACCGACAAAATCGTCAAACCCGCGCTGGATGCCGTGCGCGACGGCACGGTCAAAATTCTGCCAGAGTCAGGCGAGAAAACCTACTACCACTGGCTCGAAAACATCGAACCGTGGTGCATCTCTCGCCAGCTTTGGTGGGGCCACCAGATTCCGGTTTGGTATGGGCCTGGCAATGTTTCTGACACGGGAATATTTTCTGGTGACTTGCGACCTTTTTGCGCAGCGAATGAAAACGACGTAGAGGCAACTGCATTAGCCCATTATCAAGGCATATTGGGTGACCAAGTATCGCTAGAAATTATCCCAAATGACGTAGACCGTCCACCGGCAGTTAGCCTTAGGGATAACGGGAGTTTTAGAGTATCTATCAAACGCGACCCCGACGTCCTCGACACATGGTTCTCTTCCGGCCTCTGGCCCATCGGTACACTTGGCTGGCCCGAAGAAACGGACGAGCTGGCAAAATACTTCCCGACCTCCGATCTGATCACAGGTCAGGACATTCTGTTCTTCTGGGTCGCGCGGATGATGATGATGCAGCTCGCTGTCGTTGACGAAGTGCCATTCGACACCATCTACCTCCACGGCCTCGTGCGCGATGCCAAGGGTAAGAAGATGTCAAAATCCACCGGCAACGTTATCGACCCGCTCGATATCATCGACGAATATGGTGCTGACGCGTTAAGATTTACCAACGCTTCTATGGCCTCTTTGGGTGGTGCACTAAAGCTCGACACGCAACGCATCGCGGGCTACCGCAATTTTGGCACCAAACTGTGGAATGCCTGCCGTTTTGCCGAAATGAACGCCGCGTTTGGCGATGAAGCGGCGCCAACGCGTGATGTTTCTGACCTAAAACCCACCCAATCCGTTAACAAATGGATCATCGGTGAGACGACCCGCGCCTTAAAGGATGTTAACGCAGCACTCGAAAGCTACCGCTTCAACGACGCCGCCGACACGCTTTACAAATTCGTTTGGGGCAAGGTGTGTGATTGGTATGTGGAACTGTCCAAGCCGTTGTTGATGGATGGCACGGATGCAGAAAAGCAGGAAACTCAAGCAGTTATGAACTGGGTTCTATCCCAATGCCTGATCCTGATGCACCCGATTATGCCGTTTATCACCGAAGAACTTTGGGCGCTGGATGGCAACGAGACGCTGTTAACACATCAGGATTGGCCGGAATATGGCGCCGATTTGATTGATGATGCGGCGGATGCTGAGATGTCTTGGGTCATTCAAGTCATTGAAAACATTCGCTCAACCCGCGCACAAATGAACGTTCCAGCGGGTCTGTATGTGCCGCTTATTCAGGTGGAGGCAGACGACGCCGCTAGAGTGGCATGGGCCAACAACGAAGCCTTGATCAAGCGCCTCGCGCGGGTCGATGATTTGACCGTTGGCGCAGCGCCCAAAGGGTCGATGATGGTCGGCACCAAGGGCGCAACCTTCGCGCTGCCACTGGCCGACATCATCGACGTAGACGCGGAAAAAGCCCGCATTACCAAGTCCTTGGGCAAAGTCGAAAAAGAAGCGGGTGGTCTACGCGGGCGCTTGGGCAACCCCAAGTTCGCTGAAAACGCGACCGCGGAAGTCGTGGACGAAGCCAAAGCCAACCTCGCCCTTCGCGAGGAAGAAATCGCGCAACTCACGGCAGCCTTGGCGCAACTGAACGAAATCTAAAGGCGGGTCGGTTAGGTTGAGAGTGATTTAGTTAACAACCCTCTCAACCGCCCGCATCATCCCAAGCGATTTGTCGTAAACCAAAGTTAATATCCGCCGCCCCGACCCCGACTTCGCCAACGGGGCAACGCCCCGCACACCAATAGCAGCGCCTGTCGTCGCCAAAAATCCACGTCGTGTAAGTTTAGACATTGTTAATACTCCTTAAAGTTAGATGGTGTTGCGTTAGCCCTTTTCAAAGGGGAACAGACACACCAAACATGCCCTATGAGCAATGACAAAGCGAACGATCCACGCCTAACGCCCCTCGCGGCTTCCCTACCATCAACTGTTCCGTTCGTCGGACCAGAAGCGCAGGAGCGCGCCAAGGGAACGCCGTTTAAGGCGCGTCTTGGGGCGAATGAAAGCGTGTTTGGCCCCTCGCCATCCGCCATCCGCGCCATGCGCCAAGCGGTCAAAGATATCTGGATGTATGGTGACCCTGAGAGCTACGATCTGCGCATGGCCCTCGCCGTGCATCACGTTGTAAACCCTGGTGAAATTGTCGTTGGTGCGGGTATCGACGGGCTCCTTGACAGCCTTGTGCGCCTCACGGTCACAGATGGCACCCCGGTGGTCACCAGCGCGGGCGCATACCCGACTTTCAACTATCATGTCACGGGCTACGGCGGCACGATTCACACGGTGAACTACACAGCTGACTTCGAGGACCCAGACCACCTGATTGCCAAAGCACATGAGGTCGGGGCGAAGTTGATTTACATCTCCAATCCGGACAACCCGATGGGCACGCACCACACCGGCGCAACGATCCAGCGCATGATTGAAAGCGTCCCCGAAGGCTGCCTTTTGGTTCTGGACGAAGCCTATTTAGAACTCGCCCCCAAAGGTACCGCACCTGCGATCAACACCAATGATCGTCGTGTGATCCGCCTGCGGACGTTCTCAAAAGGCTACGGTATGGCGGGCGCGCGCGTTGGTTATGCATTGGGACATAAGGCACTGATTTCTAGTTTTAATCGCGTGCGCAACCACTTCGGGATGGGGCGCATTTCGCAGGTCGGCGCACTTGCGGCGCTCGACGATCAAGCTTGGCTGAATGGCGTTTGCGAAAAGGTCGAGGAATCGCGCCAGCGGCTCTATGAGATCGCCGAAGAAAACGGGCTCGAAGCAGTCCCATCGGCCACAAACTTCGTTGCGATTGATTGTGGAAAAGACGGTACATTCGCCCGCGCTGTTCTCACTGCACTTGGCGACCTCGGTGTGTTTGTGCGGATGCCATTCGTCGCACCGCAAGACCGCTGCATCCGGATTTCATGCGGCACTCCCAAAGATATGGCGCTTGTGGCAAAGGCCCTGCCAAAGGCATTGGCACAGGCAATTGTCGACACACAAATTGTTTAAGTGATCTTTCAGCATATGCGGTTAGGCTAGGTTCACGACCTGCCGGAGACCGCTATGCGCCAATATCCAAAACGTGTTGAGAACTACACAAATGCCTTCTTGGTCACGTCTGGCGTGATCTTGTTCATGGCGTTTTTCACGCTCGCCGCGACGAAAGGTTTCGCTTGGGTTTTGCTATCCGCAGCACTTATCGACATCGGAATTCGTTTCACCGCCGCACGCAACGCCGCTCGTTCGGGCTAAGTCCGCCAAGGTTTGGCTTGCGGCTTCAAGGGCACCTGCGCCATGCGGGATGCCCAGCGCCTTAAGCCCCGCATCAATCGTCCCCAGGAACCCCAGCACCATATGGCCATTCACGTGACCCATATGCCCAAGGCGGAAAAACGCGCTTGCGGGGGTGCGCCCCAATCCAATGCCCAGCGTGACGCCCATGTTGTCCTCGCACCATGCCCGAAGCGCGTCAGCCTGCCCTTCTTCAAGGCACAAGGATGTCACGGCACGTGACCGCGCAGTCGGGTCTGCCACGTTAATCTGCAACGGGCCTTGCGCACTCCACGCATCAATCGCGGCCCAGATCGCACGGGCCAAACCGTCATGGCGCGCCCAGACGTTTTTCAGGCCTTCTTCTTTGATCATATCGAGCGCTTCACGCAGCCCGTAGATGTGGTGCGTTGGCGCCGTACCATCGAAGTATTTCCAGTATTCGTCGCCCTCAATCCGCGGACGCCAATCCCAATAGCGCGACACCTTTGCGGTCGTTTCACGCACGCGGTTTGCTTTGTCATTGAACCAAACAAACCCAAGACCGGGTGGCGTCATCAACCCCTTTTGGCTGGCCGCAACGGTGATATCCACGCCCCAATCGTCCATGTAATATTCGTCGCACCCAAGCGACGCGATGCAATCGCACATAAGCAAGGCATCATGCTTTGCAGCATCTATTGCCGCGCGTATACCCTTGACATCATTAAGGATTCCGGTGGACGTATCCACCAACACGGTCAACACAGCCTTGATCCGCCCGCCTGTGTCCGCCTTCAAAACGGCCTCAACTTGGGCGAGATCGACCGCATCACTGTCACCAAAATCAATCGTCTCGACAGTTGCGCCAAGCCCTTCGGCCATTTCCCCCCAGCCAACGCAGAAGCGGCCCGTTGCCAGAACCAAAACCGTATCGCCCGCACCAATCACGTTTGCCAGGGCCGCTTCCCACGCGGCATGGCCGTTGCCGATGTAGATGGCGACGTCGTGCCGTGTGCCCGCCACCGCCTTGAGGTCCGGAAGAACGCTGCGTGTCACATCGTGCAGTTCGCCCGTATAGATATTGGGCGCAGCGCGGTGCATGGCGC
>JAHBAO020000203.1 GCA_018500065.2 Octadecabacter sp.
GTCCTACGTCAAATGGCTGATGCCACCACTGGTTCATGCAGACAGCGACATTAGGACCATCGCTGATCTGAGGGGACGACGTTATTCCGCATCCAAGCCAGGCAGTGGTGCGGCCTCCCTTTCACGCATCTTGTTCGAAGCTGCGGGCTTAGGCGCACAGGGTAATGAGGTGGACTGGGTCTATGGCGGTTGGAAGGAGGTCTATGACAACTTCCAACTTGGACAAGTTGATTGCGTGATGGGTATTTTCACGAATGGCTCGCCGCATAGTTTGGTGATGCAAGTGGGAACTGCGGTGCCCGTGCGCCCGCTGGAGTTTGATCAAGCGACTTTGGAAGCCGCGGCTGAGCTGAACCCCGGCATTTTGATAGGCGAATTATCCCCCGAAAATTGGGACATGATTGACCAACCACAGCGCAGCCCTGTGTTTACAGGCGTTCTGGGTGCGGCGACTTCAGTGTCTGCAGAAGATGGCTACAACATTGTGAGTTCGGTTCTCAACAATCTTGAAGAAACCAGAGCCTTTGGCAAACCTCTAGAGGGTCTTGGGCTTGAAGCTGCTGTGAATAACCTGCTGACGGCGTATCCCGTCAATGCAGGTGCGGCCCAGTACTTCAAAGAGCAGGGCGTGTGGCGCGAAGAGTTGCAAATCGCAACTTAAGCCGCTCAAAACTGAAGACTGAGGAAAGCCGTGGGTATCTCACTTACGGCCTTCTTTCCCCTTTTTCGAACGACAGCAAGGCGATGGCCATGACATCCGTAATTTCTGATGACTTTCTGCGGAATGACGACGGCAAGATGCGTCTGTTGTCGTGGCTGATGCTAGGATTGGTACTATTTATGGCCGTCAGCCATGTGGCTCAACTTTGGTTTTTGTGGATCCCGTCGAGCCTGTTCAAGGCATTGCATCTTTGTCTTGGGATCGTCGTTTTATGTGTCTGGAACGCACAACGGCGCTGCCATGTCTTAAGAAGTACGATTGATCTGGTGTTTGTATGCATTGCGGCTGTGTGTCTGACCTATATCTTTGTCTCTTTCGAAGCACTAATCCAGGAGCGCTTGTTTGGCCCATCCCAAACCGACGTAGTTATCGGGGTTCTGCTGCTGGCCGCCGCCATTGCCACGTCTTACGGCGTTTGGGGTGTCACCATTCCTCTAATCGCGGTTGGGGCGCTTCTGTACGGCTATTTCGGGTATCTGTTCGACAGCGATCTGCTGTATCACAGCGGGGTCGGATTTCAGCGTTTGGTTTCCTACACATCGATCCCGTTCTTTGAGGGTTTGCTGGGCTCTATGACGGGTCTGTCTGGCGGGCTGATCTTTGTGTTCATGCTGTTCGCGGGGCTGCTGCGTACCACGGGTGGCATTGATTTTATTCTGACACTGGCCGAACGGTTGGGTGGGCGCACGGTCGGCGGCCCAGCCAAAGTCGCCGTTGTGGGCAGTGGGATCATGGGCATGATCTCTGGCTCGACTGTGGCCAATGTGGCGTCCACCGGGTCCATCACCATTCCGCTGATGAAGAAGAATGGCTTCAAGGGCAGTTATGCGGGCGCTGTCGAAGCGGTTGCGTCCACGGGCGGTCAGTTCATGCCGCCCGTCATGGGGCTTACCGCGTTTTTGATCGTTGGCATCACAGGCGTGCCTTACGGCACGGTCATGATGGCAGCACTCATGCCCGCGCTCATCTTTTATGGGAACCTCTTTCTTGCTGTCCATTTCCAAGCGGTTTCTTCTGGTATGAAACCTCAGGCAGATGACGGCGTGGCGCGCCCCTCGTTGATGGGGGACTTCAAGGAATACGGTCATCTGGTCGTAGCCGTCATTTTATTGGTCTATTTGCTGGTGGGCCGCATGCCGCCGGGACATGCGGCTGTCATCGCGGCCTTGTTCATCATCGCCTCAGAAATCGTCAAACAAGTGCTGCTGAACAGATTGGCCCCGTTCACAGGCCTCAGGATCGCCTTGCGTCGCATCCTTGCAGGCCTGCATGAGGGCGTTGTGAATGGCGCGCAACTTGCCGTTGTGATCGCTGTGATCGGTGTTCTGGTCGACATGATGACGATCACGGGTTTTGCCCAAAAGCTGTCAAACCTGATGCTGGGCGTGGCCGACGATAGCATGATCATTCTGCTTTGCCTCGCCGCTTTGTCATGCCTCGTCTTTGGTCTTGGGATGCCGACGCCTGCCGCGTATTCGTTGGTCGCCGTCGTCGGCGCGCCAGCCTTGGTGGACTTTGGCGTAGAGCTGTTAACCGCGCATATGTTCGTCTTCTTTTTCGCAAACATGTCCGCCGTCACTCCGCCCGTCGCATTGGCAGCCTTGGTGGCCTCAAAGCTGGCCAAAGACAGTTACGCGCGCACGGCCTTCACCGCATCCGTCTTGGGTTTGCCGGGATTCATGATCCCGTTTCTATTCATCGTGTACCCAGAAATTTTGATGTTGGAAGGCACTTTACTGACCCGCGCGCTTGCCTTTGGATCAATCTTTGCGGGTTTTGTGGCCCTGAATGTAGCCCTCTCCGGCACGATGCTTACCGCCAATCTGCCGCCCCTCTACAGGCTTGGCGCTTTGATCGCAGCCGGTCTTCTATTGTGGCCATCAGTGCTAGCAAGCGCCATTGGCCTCGCCCTTTTTCTCATTCTTCTTTGGCTTGACCGCGCCCGCCGTGTGCCACAAGTCGCTTCGTAGTCAGAAAGGTTCGTTCATGAAATTCACACTGCTTGGTTCGGGTACACCGGCCCCCTCTCTGACCCGAATGTCATCGGGCTATGTCTTGGAAATAGGCGACGATCTGATTGTTTTTGACCACGGAGGTGGCGCACATCACCGCTTGTTAGAAGCGGGGTACCGCGCACAGGATGTCACGCACTGTTTCCTGACGCACTACCACTACGATCACATCATGGATTTTCCGCGCCTTGCATTGACGCGTTGGGATCATGGGAGCCCGGACCTTTCACCGCTCAAGGTATATGGACCAAACCCTTTGCAAACAACACTGGATCGCTTCTTTGGTGAA
>JAHBAO020000380.1 GCA_018500065.2 Octadecabacter sp.
GCGCACCTATGGCGCGGGGTATTGGCCAACATTGTTCAAACTACGCCTACCCGCCGCCTTGCCCTTCATCTTTAACGGGCTCAAGATCGCGACGACACTTGCCTTAATCGGCGCCATTGTTGCTGAATTTTTTGGCTCGCCGACTGTTGGTATGGGCTTTCGCATCTCAACATCTGTCGGCCAACTTGCGCTTGATATGGTCTGGGCGGAGATTGTGGTCGCCGCCCTCGCGGGGTCGGCATTTTATGGGGCTATGGCATTTTTCGAAAAGCGGGTGACATTCTGGCACCCGTCACAACGATAAGACCCTGAACAATCGGGGCGTTCCTGAAACAGACTTAGGAGGTCAACATGAAGACGACATTCACAACAGCAGCATTGGCTGCATTACTGGGTACCACTGCGCTGGCCGACGGCCACGCAAACGATGTCACGTTGCAATTACAGTGGGTCACGCAAGCACAATTCGCGGGCTACTACGTCGCGCTCGACCAAGGGTTCTACGACGCTGAAGGTCTGAACGTAACGATCCTTCCCGGTGGCCCTGACATTGCACCACCGCAGGTTCTTGCGGGGGGCGGCGCCGACATCATGCTGAACTGGATGCCATCTGCGTTGGCAGCCCGTGAGAAAGGTCTGCCCGTGGTTAACATCGCGCAGCCGTTCACGTCCTCCGGTCTGATGCTGACATGCTGGAAAGACACCGGCATTGAAAGCGTCGAAGACTTCCGCGGCAAGACCATTGGCGTTTGGTTCTTCGGCAATGAATACCCCTTCCTCAGCTGGATGAGCCAAGTCGGTATCGGCACTGAAGGTGGCGAAGATGGCGTGACGGTCTTGAAGCAAGGATTCAACGTTGATCCACTGCTGAACCGCGAGGCCGACTGTATTTCAACGATGACCTACAACGAATACGGTCAGGTTTTGGACGCTGGTGTAAACCCAGATGAGTTGGTGACGTTCAAATACGAAGACCAAGGCGTCGCGACACTTGAGGACGGCATCTATGCGCTGGAAGAAAACCTTGATGATCCGGTGTTTGTCGACAAAATGGTACGTTTCGTGCGCGCATCTATGGCTGGCTGGCGCTACGCCGAAGAGAACGTCGAAGAGGCCGCTGCGATCATCATCGAGTATGATGAAACAGGTGCACAGTCTGAAGCCGCGCAAGCCCGCATGATGGGTGAAATCGCCAAACTGACAGAGGGCAGCACAGGTGCGTTGGATGTCCAAGCATACGAGCGCACAGTCGCCACTTTGCTGGCTGGCGGGTCTGATCCAGTGATCTCAATGGCGCCAGAGGGTGCTTACACCACGGCGATCACGGACCAAGCGGTCGAGTAAACTTAGGACTTAGAAGGTAAAAGGGCCGGAGCAGTGATGCTCCGGCCCTTTTCATATCTTGCGGAAAGTGGCGTTAGCCTTTGCCTTTCCACGGTACCAATCGGCGTTCTGCCATGCGCATCAGCATGTCGATGCCAAAGCCAACGACACCGATGATAATCACGCCCATCAAAATGATGTCCGTGCTTTGGAACTTGGACGCGGTGGTGATCATCTTACCGATCCCCTCCTCGGCGGCGACCAGTTCGGCGGCCACAACAGTACCCCAGCACACACCCATCGCGACACGCGCGCCGGTGAAGATTTCCGGCAAGCTGTTGGGGATGATGACATGGCGCAGGATTTGCCATTTGGACGCCCCCAGAGAGTAAGCCGCGTGAACCTTGGTAATGCGGACACCTGACACACCCGCACGGGCCGCAATGGCCATGATCCATAGCGCGGCGAGGAACAGCAGGAAGATCTTGCCGACTTCACCAATACCGAACCAGATGATGACCAGCGGGATCAACGCGAGCGGGGGAACAGGCCGCATGAATTCCACGATCGGGTCGAACCAACCACGGAACCAGTTGGACAAGCCCATCGCGTACCCCAGCGGAATCCCGATCGCCGCGCCGAGCATGAAGCCCACGATCACACGGAACAACGAGAAACCAAGGTGAACCGTCAGATAGACGTTCTGATAGCCATACTTGGCCACTTCGATAAATCGGAACCAAACCGCCTCAGGGGCAGGAAGATACAATGGTTGCATCTGCCAGCCTTGATTAGGTGAGACATTGAGAGTGCCGCGATCCGTGACTGCAACATTAGCAAAGCCGATATCAAATGTAGGAGGCGTCTGCGTTAAGTTGCCTTCGTCATCACGAAGGCTGGAATCAAACTCGAATTCCTGACCATTAATCGCCACAATCCGTGCACCATCATCGCGACGGGTCACATCATCATTAGAGTCCCATGCAACGATCTCACTGCGGTAAACCGTGATCTCGACCGCGTCGTTCTTGGCAAAACCATCGCCGGCATCAACTTCAGCATTGATTGAGTCTTCGCCTGCCTTCAGAACATCGACCCGCACAGTTGCGTCATCGCGGTTTCCGTCAGCGTCTTGCGCTGTGTAAGTGAAAGTCTCCTGACCGACGAAAGGCGCAGGAAGGTGCATAAACTTCGGGATCAAGATAGAGCCGGTGAAGGAACACCAGATCACAAAGATCAACCCGACCGATAAAATCGATGCAGCCGTTTCCGAACGGACCGCGCTTTCGTCACCGAATGTCACTGTCTTAAGCGATGTGTAATCGCGTGTCGGCGTCAGTAAGGTTTTGATCGCCCGCCAGAACACCATGAACAGCAAAACCATACCGACATAGCCGGCCAGATAGGGCACTGCGTTGAGCGCTCCCAACAAGACGTTACCGGTTTCTGTCCAAAGTTCGCTGAACAAGGTGCCGAATTGAAACGAGATAATTTCCCAAGTTGAAGCGACTTCGCATCCAGAAGGCGGCGTGAAACCAGCCTCAAGGGTTTGACCTTCGGGAATCGTGACAGCGCGCAATTGTGAGACGACTTCGCCGAGGCGTTCGCGCGTACAGACGAGGTTTACAGTTCCAGCCATGTTATGCGTCCTCCCCTGTGCGGCCCATAATTTCTTCTTCCATGTCCCAAATCATGTTGAGGATTTCGTCGCGCTTGGTGCCAAAATCTGGGTGCTTTTTGACCTCACGCAGATCGGCATGTACGCCAAGTTCTGCAAAAGGTAGGTTGTATTCTTTGTGGATACGTCCTGGGCGCGGCGCCATCACGATCAGGCGTTCGCCAAGTAACAGCGCTTCTTCAACAGAGTGGGTGATCAGGATGATCGTTTTACCTGTTTCCTTCCACAACTTCAGCACGAGGCTTTGCATCTTTTCACGCGTCAATGCATCAAGCGCGCCAAGGGGTTCGTCCATCAAGATGACATCAGGATCATTGGCGAGGCAGCGGGCCAAAGCCACACGCTGCTGCATCCCGCCAGACAGTTCGTAAACCATCTTTTCTTTGAAGTCTTGCAGGCCAACCACGTCAAGCAAGTGGTCTACGTTGCCCATATAGTCGGCTTTTTTCTTGCCTGCCATGCGCGGGCCAAAGCTGACGTTGTCACGAACCGACATCCACTCAAACAGCGCACCCGCTTGAAAAACCATGCCGCGCTCGGCGTCTGGCCCTGCGATCTCGTGGCCGTTCAGGATCAGCTTACCGTCGGTTTGGGCAAGAAACCCCGCAACGATGTTCAGAAGTGTTGTCTTACCGCAGCCGGATGGACCAAGTACGCTAAGCAGTTCACCCTGTTTGAGGTCGATTGAAACGTCTTGAAGTGCTTGCACATGGCCGCCGTTTGGCAACTCAAAGCGCATCGACAGACCTTGAATAGATAATCCGTTCATTTGGGGGGGTTCCTAGCGCAGTAGCGCGAAATTGGGTGGGGTGGGGGGTTGGTCAGGTCTGGCGCCCTGTCCATAAGAAAACGAGGGCCGAGCGCGCATGCGCCAGGCCCCCGACTTTTAGATCTTACATGTCGTTGGCGGAAGCCAATGGACCTGTGTTGATTGCACCCTCATAGGAGTCCAGAGCGGCGTCGATTGAACCCGCTTCAACGAAGACATCTGCCACACCTTTCAGGTAAGCGGGTGCAGATTCACCAAGCCAAGCAGCGCCAAGCTGCTCGTCAACGGATGGGAACACGAATGTCGCCATTGTTGCAGCAGTCGCTTCAGCGTCCATACCAGCGTCTTGTGCGATAACAGGCAGCATTTCGTCTGCCATGTCGCCAGCGTTCCACATTGCGTTGGCTTCAGCTGTCACTGCGAGGAACTTGGCAACTGTTTCGCCGTTTTCTGCAACCCAAGCCGTTGGTGCAGATGTTACGTCGAACACCAGAATGCCGAGGGCCGTTTTCTCGTCGCCAGTCATCAGCGTGTTACCGCTTTCCAATGCGCGACGCAGCGAACCGCCCCAACCACACATCATGTCGATAGATCCCTGTGCAAGTGCAGCAGCAGAATCTGGTGGAGACATGTCGACGACTTCGAGGGAAGACACATCAACGCCGAAGTGGTCCATCTGGCGCAAGAAGCCGTAGTGCGCAGCTGTGCCGAGCGGGACAGCAACCTTGGAGCCCGCGAGATCGGCTACAGAAGATGCGTCGATTTCGAGGTCGGAACGGACAACGCAGTTGTCGTTGTCAGCATAAGACACAGCAACGTCGAGCATCTGCAGGTCTTGGCCTGCGGATGTTGCGACTACGAATGGTGGAACACCTTGGGACACGGACAGCTGAACGTCGCCGGATGCCATCGCTGCGGACATGGCTGTACCAGTGTCAAAGGACACCCAGTTGATTTCCATGCCGAGGGCTTCTTCGTATGTGCCCTGAACTTTTGCGTACTGGAACGGCATTGGCCACTCAAGGAAGTAGCCGACCGTGATTGCGTGGCCGTCTGCCATAGCGGTTGAGCCGGTCAGAGCGGCGACTGCGCTAAGAACGATAGCACCAGTTGTTTTCTTGAACATTGGGATTCCCCTGTTGGTTGGAGCGTTACCCGATTTACTTTGGGCAACTTTATTGTTGTGCCTCACAGCTGTGAGACTTGCTTTTCGCGTGATCAGCCTAGGTAGCGAATGGTCGCAACGTCAAATGGTTTTTCGAAATTGGCCCTATTGCCGCCTGTAACTTGGCCCTATTTGGGGGCGTTTCAAACTCCTGAACGTTGCGAAAGCCCAGAACACAGCCATTTCCTCAATAAATAGTGATCATGACGTGGATCGCCTATTTTTAACTTAATACTATCGAAATCCGCCCACCGAGCGGGCGGATAGGGGGAACCAAGTCCTCAGGTGGGTTAGAATCGATAAGCAGTTTCCCAATTCGCCAAATCAGGTGCCTAGATTTTCGCGTCTTTGCCCGCTTGATAGTCA
>JAHBAO020000198.1 GCA_018500065.2 Octadecabacter sp.
CTTCCGCCACTGGCGCGCATTGCTCAGCGGTGTGAATGTCCGTCAGAACGGGGCAGCCAAACTCGGCCTTGATCGCCGCGTGGATCGCCAAGCCTTCGTCCAAACCAAGGCCACGTTCGCCCGACAGCGATGTGCGGTTGGCTTTGTCGTAGCTGCCTTTGAACACGAATTGCGCGCCATACGCGTCGCAAACACGCGCCATTTCGGTGGCGATCATGCGGGCATGATCAAGGCTTTCGAGTTGGCAGGGCCCTGCGATGACCGTGAGCGGACGATCGTTTGAGGTTGTAATCGATCCGATTCTTACATCTTTCATCGTGTAGCCATCCGTGTTTGTTGTTTGGTCATGGTGACGTTCCTTTGCTTGGCCGTCGCACAGTCTATCTGCGTGAAATATTTCTTGAGCATAACTATTCCGAATTCACCATTCATATGGATATGCTCTTCGCTCGTTTCCATTTTATTTGCGTCCATGCGGAACGAGCCCTCGGAATATGATTTTTTAGTGAGGCCGTTCTTAGCGAGTGTCTCTTCGGGTTGCATGAGCAAATCGATGTTGTACTTTGCGTTCCAAGCTCGGTGTTTTTCGATATACATCTCGCGCAGCCATAGCATCTCGTCAGGGCGTTTCGCGAGTACGCGCCAACGTGCGATCCTTGCAGGGCGTGCGTGGTTCACGCAGCGCTCGTCAGGGTAGGGGGCGGGGCAACTTGTGACCTTGGGAGTACTCCAGTTGCGCCAATCCGGACTTATCAGCTGCTTTTTGGCGGTGTGGTCCACCAAGGCTTCAAATGCGGATCGTGACATATGGTGGTCACGCCCATCCTTTGGCCAACCGTCGACAACTGTGTTTTCAAGAACGACCGATAAAAGGCTTTCTTTCCTGCGCTCTGCTACGCGCAAGACATGATCAAATTCTGCCAGATTGATGCTGCGTTCTGAATGGTTGCCGAAAATAATCTCGTGTGGGGAAGGCTTTGGCGTTAGGAAGCCGTAAATTTTGCCCTTCATCTGACGGTCCTGAGCGGCTTTTCCGACAGACGCAAAGAACACGATGTCTAAGTGGGGGTAGTCTTTTTCGATGACGTCCCAGCCCATTTTCAGGGCGGCGACGTGGCTGTTTCCGACAATGGCAATTCTGGTCATTTGGCAAAAGCCTCTAGCAAGCTTTCTTCACAAGCTGTCACATCTTCGTCGTCAAAATCTTCGGTTTCGGCAGTCTGCTTTGGCTGGGATGTTGCACCCTTCGGCGTGATGCCGTGCGCGGACATAAACAGGTTCATCGCGGTTGCCACACCTTGCGGGCTGACTGATCGCATGTTGGGTTCGTAGTACGCGCCGCGTGCGTTCTGCGAGGTCATGACTTCGTAGGATGGAAAATAGTCGACGTTCTTAAACCGCTCGTAGGCCAACCCGCAAACGGCCCGTAGGACCGATTTGGAATAGCTGGATGCGACTTCGATGTGTTGCCCGCTTGCGGTTGCCGTCAGCGGGACGGGGGAGACCGTAATCAAAAACTTAACATCCGGCACCCAGTCCATGATTTTGCGGCGGATCGCCTGAAAGTCTTTGAAGACCGAGATCATGTTGAAGTTCACGAACTCGTAACGCTCAGGATCAAATGTGCCTGCAATTGTTCCCGGCGCAGTTGGGAACACCGTGCCGCTTTCTTTGCATTGCCACGCCTCGGTCAGACCGAACGTGAACACAACGGTTGAGGCGTTGGTGAACAAGTCTTTGACAACGCGCAGATGGGCTTCGCGGTGGGCGAGGACCGTTTCTTCGTTCGGCAAACCATCGGGTTCAACACCCGGGCGCTGGGCGTCAACAAATCGGTCACCCATCTTCCAGACACGATCTGACGGGATATGCGTGCCATCTGCCTCGTCCAGAAGTTGGCGGAATTGGCGCGCTGTATACACATTCGCGTAACGGGCAGAAAACAGGCGATACCCGTATTTCGCCGCCAATTCATCGGGGAAATCTTTATGCAGCGGTTCACCGTCCATAACGTTGAAACCGGCTTGGCGTAGATTGCGGCCAATGTGTTGTGCGAAACAACTGCCTATCGTCACAATCGGTTTGCGTTTTCTGATCGGGAACTTGGGGTGGTACAGATCGCCCGGCTCAAGCGGTGAACGCTGGGACACACCCGTGCGCCAATAGGCGCGTGGATCAAGGTCTTGGTAGGGCGAATTGGACATTTATAGGTCGCCTTTACTGCTCAACGCTTCAGAGCCACGTCAGCAGGCCCTGAAGCATTTTGTAATCGCTCCTTACGAGCTTACCTGTTCGCGCAGAATGGAGGCTGTTAACGAGATCATCAAATAGATGCCTGAGAAAATCAGGAACGCCAACAGCGTGCTCTCGAACGCCCGTGGGTATGTCGGTTCGTCCGGCGCGATCGGGGCAACGGAGACAGACAAGTAACGCACCTGACGGTTGGCTTCGATTTCAGCTGTGGACAGCGTCGCTTGCGCGGTCTGCACGTTCACAACTTCAAAGGCGTAGTTTTCTTCGGCCACGCGCAAACGCGCATCGTTCGTCGTCAAAGAGCCTTCGCTGGACATTTGGCTTCGCAGCAAGGCGATTTGGTTTTCGATGGTTGCGATACTGTTTTCAGTTGCCCGCAGTTGCGCTTCATTGGGTCTGCGTACGCCGTCGAACCCCGCCAGGTTCAATTGTTCTTGGTCGAGCTCGACTTGAAGAGTCGTGATACGTTGTTGCAAAGCGGCTTGTTCAGCACCGACAGGGCCTGTTTCGGTTTCTTGTTGAATGGCGACCAATTCAGAAAGGGCTGCTTGGCGGCGGTCCTGTGCCAATTCGAAGTTTGCACGTGCGCCCGACATTTGATCTTCGCGGACACGTTGGGTCAACTGGTCAACCTGTTCTTCGGCGTATCCGATAAGCGCTTCGGAAAATTCCTGACTTTTGTCAGGATCGGCAGCGACGACTTCCATTTTCAGGATGCCTTC
>JAHBAO020000387.1 GCA_018500065.2 Octadecabacter sp.
CCACTGACAGCACGCCGACTTCTGCCAACCAAGAAGACCACGTCAGCATGGCCGCCCATGCCGCGCGACGTTTATTGCGGATGAACGCAAACCTGAATGTGATCTTGGGCGTTGAGGCGATGTGTAGCGCACAGGGCATTGAATTCCGCACGCCCTTACAAACGAGTGCGCCTCTCAAGACAGCGATAGCGACCCTGCGCGCGCAAGTGCCCGCGATTGTCGAAGACCGCTACATGGCACCCAGCATTGAGGCAGCGGCCGCTTTGGTGCAAACAGGTGCGCTTGCGGCATCTGTAGACCTGCCAGCCTTCGTCAAAGGGCATGCAGAATGACGCCTGTAAGCGTCATTCAAGGCGACAGTCCTGTCGTTCTGGGGCTGCCGCATACGGGAACATATGTGCCGGATGAAGTTGCGGCTCAGCTAAACGAGAACGGACGCCAATTAGCTGATACAGATTGGCATATTGATCGTCTGTATGACGGGCTGTTGGCGGGTGTCACAACCGTCATTGCGAACTTTCATCGCTATGTCATCGACGCCAATCGCGACCCCGAAGGAGCAAGCCTGTATCCAGGCCAAAACACGACGACGTTGGTTCCACTGACAGATTTTGATGGCCGCGACATCTGGGACGTGCCTCCTACGCAATCCGACATAGAATTTCGCAGCCATACGTTTCATGCGCCCTACCATGCAGCGCTTGAGGCCGAATTGAACCGCATCAAAGCCATTCATGGCTTCGCCATCTTGTATGACTGCCATTCTATCCGTTCTGACATCCCATTCTTGTTTGATGGCACACTACCAGTCCTCAACATCGGCACCAACCTTGGGGCCACCTGCGACGCTGGCATTGCGCAAGCAGTCGAAGGCATCTCCACAAGCTCGGGCCACGACACGGTCGTAAATGCGCGTTTCAAAGGGGGGTGGACGACCCGTCGGTATGGGCAGCCCCAAAATGGATTGCATGCAATCCAAATGGAGATCGCCCAACGCGCCTACCTCGAACAAGAGGCCCCGCCTTGGCGCTACTCATCCCGAAAAGCCGAAAACCTTCGCAACATTTTGCGCCCAATTCTGCAATTACTTCACACTTGGAGGCCATGACCATGACCAATTCCCGCCACAACATCCGCGACGTTTACCCGCCAACAGGCACTGAAATCACGGCAAAAAGCTGGTTGACAGAAGCCCCGATGCGCATGCTCATGAACAACCTGCACCCAGACGTCGCCGAAAACCCGCATGAGTTGGTCGTCTACGGCGGTATTGGCCGCGCAGCACGGACTTGGGAAGACTTTGATGCGATTGTTGCCGCCCTAAAAAATCTAGACGAGACACAAACCCTGCTGGTTCAATCGGGCAAACCCGTAGGTGTGTTTAACACCCACAAAGACGCCCCGCGTGTGTTGATCGCGAACTCCAATCTCGTGCCGCATTGGGCCAATTGGGATCACTTCAACGAGCTCGATAAGAAAGGCCTTGCGATGTACGGCCAGATGACCGCTGGTTCGTGGATCTACATCGGCACCCAAGGAATTGTGCAGGGCACCTATGAGACGTTCATGGAAGCGGGTCGTCAACACTACGATGGCGACCTCAAAGGTCGTTGGATTTTAACCGGAGGTCTAGGCGGCATGGGCGGCGCACAACCGCTTGCCGCGGTCATGGCGGGTGCCTGCTGCTTGGCCGTTGAATGTGACGAGACCCGCGCCGATTTCCGCCTGCGCACGCGTTACGTTGACGAAAAGACGCACGATTTGGATGAAGCACTCGCCATGATCGAAAAATGGACCGCCGCGGGTGAAGCCAAATCTGTGGCGCTCATCGGCAATGCAGCGGATGTGTTCCCCGAATTAGTAAAGCGCGGCGTGAAGCCTGATATGGTCACCGATCAAACATCGGCGCACGACCCGATCCACGGATATCTGCCCCAAGGGTGGAGCGTCGCACAGTGGCGCGAAAAGCAGAAATCTGCTCCGAAAGAAGTTGAAGCTGCCGCGCGTGCGTCGATGAAAGTGCAAGTCAAAGCCATGGTCGACTTCTGGAACGACGGCGTGCCGACCTTGGATTACGGCAACAACATCCGGCAGGTCGCGCAGGAAGAAGGGCTTGAAAACGCCTTTGCCTTTCCGGGTTTCGTACCTGCATATATCCGCCCGCTGTTTTGCCGTGGCATTGGACCGTTCCGGTGGTGCGCGCTGTCTGGCGACCCCGAAGACATCTACAAAACCGATGCAAAGGTGAAAGAGCTGATCGACGATCCGCATTTGCACAACTGGCTTGATATGGCGCGCGAGCGCATTGATTTCCAAGGTCTGCCTGCCCGCATTTGTTGGGTTGGTCTGGGCCTGCGCGACAAGCTGGGCCTTGCGTTCAACGAAATGGTGCGCACGGGTGAACTCAGCGCGCCAGTCGTGATTGGCCGTGACCATCTCGACAGCGGCTCTGTCGCGTCGCCCAACCGCGAAACCGAGGCTATGAAAGACGGCTCTGACGCGGTATCCGACTGGCCCCTCCTGAACGCGATGCTGAACGTTGCAGGTGGTGCCACCTGGGTGTCACTGCATCACGGTGGCGGCGTCGGTATGGGCTTTTCCCAGCACTCTGGCATGGTCATTTGTTGCGATGGCACTCAAGATGCAGACCGGCGGA
>JAHBAO020000359.1 GCA_018500065.2 Octadecabacter sp.
ATATCACCCGCACCGTTTCGAACCCGAAAGCGCAGACCAAGCCGCTCAGCGCGCCGCAAGTGGTTGCCGTGCTTTGCGTTGACGTGTCTGCCGTACCTGTCGATGATTGGCCAGTGCTCGGCTATGATGCTGTGCCGCGTTTAAGACTGTTTCACGAACGTAGTCTCGCAACGATGGACCTTACCGATCCCACGTTGATCGAAGCCTTTGCCAACGCTGTTCACGGTCTTTACCCGTGGGATGGCTTTCCCGACAAAAACCTCTTCACGCGCATGCTGCTCAATCCAGAAGAACGACCATATGCCTCCCGCATGACCGCTGATTTTCCGACATCCGAAAGCCCTTAAATGTCAGACCGCCTTTCCGCCCAACTTGCGTTCCTGATTGAAACCGACAAGCTGAAGTCCGTGACCCGCGCCAATGTGCTGGCCGATGGATCGCGCATGGAAAACACGGCGGAACATTCATGGCATGTCTGCCTTTGGGCGCTGGTCTTTGCGGATCACTCAAATGGTGCAAACATCCCGCGCGTCATCCAAATGCTTTTGCTGCACGACATCGTTGAAATTGATGCCGGCGATCACCCTGTTCACCTTGATCATGACATGGACGCGGTCCGCAGCGCGGAAGCTGCCGCAGCCACGCGCATATTTAGCCTTCTGCCCGCGGACCAAGCCATCACCTACCGCGTGCTTTGGGACGAGTTCACCGAAGGTAAAACCGCAGACGCGCGCTACGCCAACGTCATAGACAAAGCCTCGCCGATGTTTCAGGAGCTGTCCAATCCGGTGCAAACACTGGACGAACACGACATTCTGCGCGGCATTCTTGAAACAGGCCGCTTCAGCGATTTGTATGACGATTGGCCTGAGCTACACCAGCACGCCTCAAACTTGCTGAACAAACGCCGCTTAGCCCCGCTTGAACCACTTGCCTCCCAGCTTCGCTTCGTTATGGAAGCAGACCAGCTCAAATCCGTGCTGCGTGGCACCACCCTTTGTGACGGCTCACGGCACGAAAACTCGGGCGAACACAGCTGGCACATCATGCTCTGGGCGATGACCCTGCATGAACACAGCCACGCCCCTGTGCAGTTGGATGTGGTGCTGATGATGCTGCTTTTGCACGACATTGTTGAAATCGACGCAGGGGACAACCCGATCCACGGGGATTTTGATGCCGCCGCAGTTGAGCTTGAAGAACAAGCCGCAGCAGACCGGCTGTTCGGCATGTTGCCCCCAAGACAGCGCGATGCACTTCGCGCCACCTGGGAAGAATTTGAAGCCGCCACGTCGGTGGATGCAGTCTTTGCCAAATCCCTCGACCGCGCCCAACCCCTGATCTGCAACTTGGAATCCGGTGGTGGGTCTTGGCGCGAGTACAACGTCACCCGCGACCAACTCGACGCCCGTGTCGGCCACAAAGTCAAACGCGGCGCGCCTGCGCTTTGGGATGCACTCGTGCCTCATCTTGATGCTTGGTTTTCGGCAAACACCTGACGCGCATTTCGCTTTGCCTTTGTTTCTTAAATATCCTCGCCGAAGGCAGCAAAATTTCTTGAAATTTTGCCCCCGCTCGCCGCAGGCGCTAAACGATATTTTTAGAAAACCTCGTTAACAGCACGAAAGCTTCAACCTAAATTCTGTATACAACGGCATACAGGGTTTTCAATACACCCGCGATACGCTAACTGGACCTCAACCCATATGCACATAAGGATTTCCCTCGATGGATAAGATCAAAGTAGCAAATCCAATCGTCGAGATGGATGGCGATGAAATGACCCGCATCATCTGGGCGTTTATCAAAGACAAACTGATCCTGCCGTATCTTGATATCGACCTGCTCTATTACGACCTCGGCATGGAAAGCCGTGATGCCACGGATGACCAGATCACCATTGATGCCGCTGAAAAGACCAAAGAAGTTGGCGTTGCGGTGAAATGTGCGACCATCACACCGGACGAAGCCCGCGTTGAAGAATTTGGCCTCAAGAAGATGTGGAAATCCCCCAACGGTACGATCCGCAACATCCTGGGCGGCACGATCTTCCGCGAACCGATCATCTGTTCCAACGTTCCGCGCCTTGTGCCGGGCTGGACCCAGCCCATCGTTATTGGCCGCCACGCTTATGGCGATCAATACAAAGCCACCGACATGAAGTTCCCGGGCCCCGGTAAACTCAGCATGAAGTTCGTCGGTGAAGACGGAACGGTCATGGAAGAAGAGGTCTTCGATGCCCCGTCTTCCGGCGTCTACATGGGCATGTACAACCTTGATGCCAGCATAGAAGACTTCGCCCGCGCGTCGTTTGAATACGGGTTAAAGCGCAACTTTCCTGTTTACCTGTCGACCAAAAACACGATCCTGAAACAGTATGACGGCCAGTTCATGCTCACGTTCCAGCGCATCTTTGACGCTGAATATAAAGACAAATTTGACGAAGCGGGGCTTGAGTACCAGCACCGCCTGATCGACGACATGGTTGCCTCAGCAATGAAGTGGTCCGGGGGATATGTCTGGGCCTGTAAAAACTACGATGGCGATGTCCAGTCTGACACTGTCGCGCAGGGCTTTGGCTCGCTTGGTTTGATGACATCCCAGTTGATGACGCCAGACGGCAAAATCGTTGAATCCGAGGCCGCCCACGGCACCGTGACGCGCCACTACCGCCAACACCAAAAGGGCGAAGCGACGTCCACCAACTCCATCGCATCTATTTTTGCGTGGACAGGTGGCCTGCGTCACCGCGCCAAGCTGGATGACAACGCCAAGCTGACGAAATTTGCGGAAACACTGGAAAAGGTGATCGTAGACACCGTTGAATCGGGCTTCATGACCAAAGACCTGGCCCTTCTCGTTGGGCCGGACCAATCTTGGCTAACGACCGAGGGTTTCCTTGAGAAGATTGACGAAAACCTGAACGCGGCCCTTAGCTAAGCCGCACGTGAAACACTACGATCTAAGGGCTATCCAGTTGGATGGCCCTTATTTGCTGGACACGTCCCATTCGCGCAAATACCCCTGCTCCATGTCAGATGAATCTCTAATTCCACCAAAAAACCGCCCGCGCCGCCACATCCTATTGGAGGATGCGCAGGGGCTTGTTACCGGAACAGGAATGGCCGCCACCGGGCTTGTGATCTTGACCCATCTTGGCCTTGTGACAGGCCAGACAGCCGGCCTCGCCCTGCTGTTATCCTATGTCACGGGCTATTCATTCGCATTGATGTTTTTCTTGGTAAACCTGCCGTTCTATTGGCTCGGTTACAAACGCATAGGGCCGCGTTTTGTTGTGAAAACCATCGTCGCGGTTGCCCTGGTGTCAGGGTTCTCAATTTGGTTTCCGACCCTCATTAGTTTTGAAACGTTGAACCCGTTTTTTGGTGTGGCGCTATTTGGTGTCCTCACAGGCGCTGGCTTGCTGGCAATTTTCAGGCACGGCGCATCCCTGGGCGGCGTAGGCATCCTTGCGCTTTATATTCAGGAAAACACCGGCTTTCGCGCAGGCTTTACCCAACTGCTGTTTGACGCCTGCATCTTTGCAGCTGCGTTTTTCATCATTGATGCGCGGGCTGTTTTATTTTCCATGCTTGGCGCGTTTATCGTCAATATGATCATCACCTTTAACCATCGCAAAGACTGGTACGTTGCCACATAAGGACGCCAAACATGCCGACACATTTCATCACGCTTTTTGTCGCTGTCATTTTTGAAACCATCGGCACGACCGCCCTGCAAGCCAGCCACCAATTCACGCGGCCCGGGCCGTCAATCATAGTCGTGATTGCTTATGCCCTCGCGTTCTATCTGCTGGCACTTACGCTCAAGTCGATGCCGGTTGGCATAATGTACGCGATCTGGTCCGGCTCAGGCATTGTGTTGATCGCGCTGATCGGTTGGGTCGTGTTTGGCCAATCCCTTGATTGGCCCGCGATCCTTGGAATGGCGCTGATCCTTGGCGGGATCGTGATCATTCAGCTGTTCTCAAAAACCGCCTTGCACTAAGCGGCGTTAGATAACCCTAGCCTTTCTGCCTAAGGCGCGTTA
Organism: Octadecabacter sp.; assembly: GCA_018500065.2. GTDB lineage: Bacteria > Pseudomonadota > Alphaproteobacteria > Rhodobacterales > Rhodobacteraceae > Octadecabacter. Next base: position 4,051 of record JAHBAO020000359.1, read on the forward strand.
AAGCCCGCGCAACGTCATTCACGGGCCCGCGTTTGCGCCCGTTCTAATGCTTTCTTAAGGACATCCAATGGAACTGCGTAACATCGCCATCATCGCCCACGTTGACCACGGCAAAACCACACTTGTGGACGAATTGCTGAAGCAATCAGGCACCTACCGCGAAAACCAAGCGACAACAGAACGCGCTATGGATTCCAACGATCTGGAACGTGAGCGCGGCATTACAATTTTCGCCAAACCCACATCCGTTGAATGGCAAGGCCACCGTATCAACATTGTTGACACACCTGGCCACGCCGATTTTGGCGGCGAAGTAGAACGCATCCTGTCGATGGTTGATGGTGTTGTTTTGTTGGTGGACGCCGCTGAAGGCCCGATGCCACAGACCAAATTCGTGACAGCCAAAGCCCTGAAGCTGGGCCTGAAGCCGATTGTTGTGATCAACAAAGTCGACAAGCCGGATGGCGAACCTGACCGTGCGCTGGATGAATGTTTTGATCTATTCGCAAGCTTGGACGCGACCGACGAACAGCTTGATTTCCCACATATGTATGCCTCTGGTCGTTCCGGCTGGGCCGATATGGCGTTGGATGGTCCTCGCAAAGACCTAAGTGCGATGTTTGAATTGATCACAAAGCACGTCCCTGCCCCTGCGCAGATCGCCGATGCGGGCAAGCCATTCACCATGCTGGCGACCACACTTGGCGGTGATCCGTTCCTGGGCCGCCTGCTGACAGGCCGTGTTGAATCCGGCACGCTGACTGCGGGTCAGACGATCAAAGCGATGTCACGCGATGGCACGTTGATCGAAAACTTCCGCGCCACGAAAATCTTGGCGTTCCGTGGGTTGGAGCAAACGGCGATCGACACTGCAGAAGCTGGTGACATCGTTTCTATCGCAGGCATGACCAAGGCGACGGTTGCTGATACGCTGGCGGATCAATCTGTCGTAGACGCGATCCCAGCACAACCGATTGATCCACCGACCATCACAGTGACTTTCGGCATCAACGACTCACCCCTTGCAGGTCGTGACGGCAAAAAAGTTCAGTCTCGTGTGATCCGAGAACGTCTTCTGAAAGAAGCTGAATCCAACGTGGCGATTAAAGTTACGGATTCCCCCAACGGTGACTCATTCGAGGTTGCAGGCCGTGGCGAATTGCAGATGGGTGTTTTGATCGAAAACATGCGGCGCGAAGGATTTGAATTGTCGATCTCTCGCCCACAGGTGTTGTTCCAAGACATCGACGGCGTGCGTCATGAGCCGATTGAAGAAGCCACTATCGACGTGGATGACGAATATTCCGGCGCCGTGATCGAAAAGATCACTGGCGTGCGCAAAGGTGAGCTGGTCGAAATGAAGCCAGCTGGTGCAGGTAAAACCCGCATTATCGCCCACGTGCCTTCACGCGGGTTGATCGGCTATCACGGCGAATTCCTGACCGATACGCGCGGCACAGGCGTTATCAACCGTGTGTTCCACGACTGGGCACCGCACAAAGGCAAGATCCCGGGCCGTCGCGCTGGTGTGCTGATTTCCATGGAAAATGGCACCTCTGTGTCCTTCGCACTTTGGAAGCTTGAAGACCGCGGTAAGTTCTTCATCGGTGCGCAGGTTGAAGTCTATCAGGGCATGATCATTGGCGAGCACAGCCGTGAGAACGATCTGGAAGTGAACCCGTTGAAGGGTAAGCAACTGACCAACGTACGTGCATCCGGTACAGATGAAGCCGTGCGTTTGACAACACCAGTTACGCTGTCCTTGGAAGAGGCGATTGCCTATATCGATGACGATGAATTGGTTGAAGTGACGCCAAACGCTGTCCGTCTGCGCAAGCGCTACCTTGACCCGCATGAGCGCAAGCGCCACGCGAAGTCCGCGTAATAGCGCATTGAATTAGAACGAAAAAAGGGCCGTGCCTCCATGTGAGGCGCGGCCCTTTTTGTTTGAGGTTGAGGGGGCCAGCCCCCGCTTCGCTCCCCCGAGGTTTCAGGAACAAAAGAAGCAGTTAAGAAGCGATTACCTTTTCGGCAGCCGCGATAGCTGCATCAGCGTTCGTCGCATCTTTGCCGCCACCTTGCGCCATATCTGGACGGCCACCGCCGCCTTTGCCACCCAGCTCTGCCACTGCCGCACGCACCAGATCTACGGCGCTGACCTTGTCCGTCAGGTCCGCTGTGACGCCCGCAGCAACGGCCGCCTTGCCATCCGCATCTGCAATCAAAAGCACCGCACCACTGCCCATCGCGGCTTTCATCTCATCAATCATCGCGGGCAAATCGCGGCCAGTAACGCCCTGCATCACTTGAGCTTTGAACGCTACACCGTTGACTTCTTTTACCTCTGCCGTTTCAGCTTTGGCACCACCTCCCATCGCAACTTCGCGGCGCAATTGTGCAACCTCGTTGGCGAGGGCCTTGCGTTCATCCATCAGGGCTTTGACGCGCGTAGGCACATCAGCTGCTGGCGCTTTAAGCAGTGCGGCCGTTTCGGACAGGCGTTGATCTTGCGTGAGCAATGCATCGAGCGCAGCTTGCCCGGTCAGCGCTTCGATCCGGCGCACGCCAGCGGAAGAAGCTGAATCGCCCAAGGTGACGAATGCGCCAATGTCACCAGTCTGGCGTACATGGGTGCCGCCGCAAAGTTCTAGTGACCATGTTTGGCCGTCCGCCCCTTTGCCCGTATCGGCGCGACCCATCGAGACCACCCGTACTTCGTCGCCGTATTTCTCACCAAACAGCGCCTGCGCACCAATGGCGCGGGCATCGTCTGGCGTCATGATGCGCGTGTCGACAGATGTGTTCTGACGGATCATTTCGTTCACGCGGGTTTCGACTTGACGGATTTGGTCCTGCGTCATCGCATCGTTGTGGCTGAAGTCAAACCGCAGACGATCCGGCGCGTTTAGCGAACCCTTTTGTGCGACATGATCGCCCAAGGCTTCGCGCAGGGCTTCATGCAGAAGGTGCGTTGCGGAATGGTTGGCGCGAATGGTGCTGCGGCGGGAATGATCTACCGTCAGCTCAGCGCCCTGCCCGCGTTTCAGCGTGCCTTCGGTGATTTCAGCCATGTGCAAGAACAATCCCGC
>JAHBAO020000399.1 GCA_018500065.2 Octadecabacter sp.
ACCCGGACAGATGATGCGGATCGGCGCGCCCTGCTTTTCCATTTCGCGGATTTGCACGGGGCTGGTGTGCGTGCGCAACACGTGCGGCGGGCGGTCGTCGCCTTCTTCGCGGTGCATGTAAAACGTGTCCATCTCGGCACGGGCCGGATGGTGGCCGGGGATATTTAGCGCATCAAAGTTGTACCAATCGGTGTCGATCTGCGGGCCTTCGGCGGTCGCGAACCCCATATCAGCGAAGATGGCCGTGCATTCTTCCCAGACCTGCGACACCGGATGGATGGAACCAACACGGCGATCCCGCGCGGGCAAAGTTACATCCAGCCATTCTGCTTTTAGGCGTTCATCCAACGCCGCATCGCCCAGCGCCATTTTCTTGGCAACCAAGGCGCTGTTGATCTCATCCTTAAGAGCATTCAGCGCAGGCCCCGCCACTTGGCGTTCTTCCGGCGTCATCTTCCCAAGCGAGCGCATCTGCAAGCTGATCTCGCCCTTTTTGCCAACCGCCTGAACCCGCAGGTCCTCAAGCGTGGCTTCATCGGCTGCATTGCCAATCAGGTCGAGGTATTTTGATTTCAGATCGTCCATGTGCATGCCCTTTATCACTTGGGGTTCAGGTAGCGAAATGGTGGGTGGCTTGCAAGGTTTGGGAATGGGAAACGGGACAGGCATTCGATTTTCAAACTCACCTAGACCACGCCCGTCATCTCCGGCGCGCGCAAGATTAAATTGATTTCATTGAAAATTGGCCCAGAGCGGGGGAAACTAAATCTGGACGGCGGCAATCTGCTCGACGGCTTGCAGCACAAACCGCCTAAGATATCCGCGGCTATAGGGCGACATACAACATTTACCTATACTTCAACCTATTGTGACAAGATGTTGAACTCGCTATACTAGAGGGAGAGCGCGGCCATGCTGCAAACCCAGCTCCATAGTTCTTAGTGCTGACTGCCAAATGCGCTCATGTATTTTACTTTTGGGGACATCGCTTAGCGAATGTGTATTTAACTATGACGAATTTCCGAACCTCGAACCCTCCAGCGCAAAACGATAGTCAGAAGAAACCGCGCTGGCCCATCGTAGCTACCATTTTCGGCGGCACTTTAGCTTTGGGATGGATGGGCGTGATGACAGCCGCCCTTTTGAAACCAGATCAGAGCACAGAAGTCTTGATGGAATTGCTGCTGGAAGAGCGAGGATTAAACATGTCTTTGGTTCAACAGGCCCAACTGTCAGCGCCCAGCACAACAGCGCGGCCCGCTCTATCCGCCGCCGACCGCGAAGCCCTACTGGACGATTTAGTCACCCGTTCAAATCAGTCTGATTTCATGGTAGCACCGACACCTGTAGCTGCAGGTGAATCGCAGCAGACTTCTGCGCTATTGGCCGCAGCGGTTCAAAGCCAAGGTACAAATACCACAGCCATCCAACAGCTAGCCGGCACTGATCCATGCATCGCTACCCTGTCCAATCTGGTTCAGAACGCGCGCATTCCTTTTGAAAGCGCTGCAATTCAACCAACCTCAACCGATTTGGAAATAGCCCGCGAAATCGCGATTGCGGCATCCAATTGTCCGACGGTCATGGTTGCCGTCGAGGGTCACACCGACCCAAGCGGCAACGAAGTCGACAACCTACTGATTAGCTGGCAGCGGGCCGAGAAACGATCAACATGTTGGAAGCTGAAGGCTTTGATGTTGCGCGATTTGAGCCACTTGGGTTTGGATCAAGGCATCTAGTGTCACAAGGCAATGATGTCACCGCAGCCGCATCGAACCGCCGCGTTCAATTCCACCTCGCGCCGATGCCTAACCAGTAACACAAGCCTCCATCACAGCATCAAACGCAAAAGGCCGCCCCATAACAGGGCGGCCTTTCCAATTTCTAGCGTTGTTGTGGCTTACGCCATTGCAGCTTGTGCTTTTTCAACAATCGCGCCGAATGCATCAGGCTCGTTGACGGCAAGATCAGCAAGAACCTTACGGTCCACTTCGATGCCAGCCAAGTTCAGGCCGTTGATGAAACGGGAATATGTCAGTGTTTCGTCAATAGAGCGCACCGCAGCGTTGATACGCTGGATCCACAAAGCGCGGAAGTTGCGCTTACGGTTGTGACGGTCGCGTGTTGCGTATTGGTTCGCCTTATCGACGGCCTGACGCGCAACTTTGAATGTCGTAGAACGACGGCCGTAATAGCCTTTCGCTTGGTCTACGACCTTCTTGTGACGACGATGAGTGACTGTACCACCTTTAACTCGCATATCAGATCCTCCTTAGCGCGCGTATGGCATCATGCCCTTGATGATCTTCGCATCAGGGGCTGAAAGGGTTGTTGTGCCGCGTGCGTTACGCAGGAACTTATTAGAGCGTTTGATCATACCGTGCTGTTTACCAGCTTGGGATGCTTTGACTTTGCCAGAGGCAGTCATCTTGAACCGCTTTTTGCAGCTCGATTTGGTCTTCATCTTGGGCATTTCCATCTCCTCTTGGGGTAGGTGCGAAACGCGACTCGGCATGCCACTTAAGCCGGACGCGCGGTTGGAAATTGGTGACTAGCCGAGGTGATGTTTGATGGCAAGTAGATTCGCGTAGATTTAGTTGATGTAACGGCCAACAACGCTCACGAAGACATCTGGAATATCATTGATCTCGTAGCCGCCTGGCTTGTCACGAACCGCGAGCACCACAAGCCCGCCCGCAATCATAATCGCAATAGCGGCCGCACGCGGTACGCGCCCATCCGCCAAAGCACCCATAATAGACGGAATCGAAAAACCGCCCACCACAAGCCCGATCACCAACATAAGATCCGGGTCCATACCTTTTACCCCAACTCCAACAGTTGAGGTTAGGTTACTCTGAAGTGCTTGCCAAAATCAAACTTTCGTCGCATGGCGCGACGCGTAGGATATTTGTGCTGCCTGGTGTGTTGAATGGAACACCCGCCGTCACAACAACCAAATCGCTCTTTTCTGCGACGCCAGTCGACACCGCGGCACGCACGGCCTCGAGAACGGCAGTTTTAAAGCGATCAACCGTTTTTACCGTCATCACACAGTTCGTGCCCCAGCTAAGCGCGAGGCGGCGGATTGTTGTGATGTCACTGGACAGCACGATAATTGGAACCCGCGGACGTTCGCGCACAGTCAAGAGTGCTGTGGTGCCCGATTGGGAATAACAACAAATCGCTTTGATGTCGGCGGTTTCCGCAATTTCACGTGCAGCCGCAACAATTCCATCGGCCACGCTTCGGCCAGAAGTCTTGCGGCTGGCTTCGATGATTTCGGTATAGGTCGGGTCTGCTTCGACTTCGACGGCGACGTTGTTCATCGTCGTCACTGCTGCAATCGGGAAATCACCCGCTGCAGATTCAGCAGACAACATGATCGCATCTGCGCCCTCATAAATCGCCGTCGCGACGTCCGAAACTTCGGCGCGGGTCGGCATCGGGGACTCAATCATGCTTTCGAGCATCTGTGTCGCAACGATCACAGGTTTGGCCGCAGCACGGCTTTTGCGGATCAGCTGCTTCTGGATTGGCGGAACGTTTTGAACCGGCAATTCGACGCCCAAATCACCACGAGCAACCATGATGCCATCAGACACCGCAAGAATTTCGTCAAAGGCCGCAACGGCAGACGGCTTTTCAATTTTTGACAAGATCGCTGCACGGCCTTTGGCTAACTTGCGGGCTTGTTCCACGTCTGCGGGGCGTTGCACGAAAGACAGCGCAAGCCAGTCCACACCAAGCTCGCAAACAAATTCAAGGTCCTTCAGGTCTTTTTCAGACAACGCAGCAAGCGGCAGAACAACGTCAGGAACATTGACGCCCTTACGGTTAGAGATCCTGCCCGCAACTGTGACTTCGCAATCCGCATAGTCGCGGCCACATTCTTTGACCCGCAATTTGATTTTACCG
>JAHBAO020000127.1 GCA_018500065.2 Octadecabacter sp.
AAGCCTGCGCACCGGTGTCCAATGAGGCTGATCTGGATGACATTCTGAACGTGGTCACCGACTTAAAGGCAGCTGAGATTGGCCCAGTCCTAAGCCGTCTTTATGCGCAAGGCACGCAGCCTGTCGCGCTGTGCATCGGTGCGCTGCGCCATTTCCGTCAGCTTCATACCGTGGCGTCTGACCCCGGCGGCGCTGGAGCAGGCATTGGCCGCCTGCGCCCCCCTGTGTTTGGCCCCAGACGCGACCGTATTATGCGGCAAGCTTCAAGCTGGGGTCGGATCAATCTGGAAGACGCGCTTGGTACCATTACAGATACAGACCTAACGCTAAGGTCTGCTCATTCCGCGCCAGACCGTGCATTGGTTGAGCGCATGTTTATCCGTTTGGCAATGCTTGGCCGCCGCAAAGCCTAGGCTCAAACGCAAAAAAGGCAGGCGTGATGCCTGCCTTTTCCGTACTTCAATAAGCGTAGAGCTTAGGTGCCGCCGCTGCCGCCCAAAGCTGTACAAATAACCAGGCAAGCAACGATCGGAATGATGTACTTAGCAGAAGGCGAAGTCGCCGTCGTCTGAACCGGTACGAATACGTCGTTGTCGGCTGTGCCAGCGTCAGAAATGTCGCCTGCGAAAGATGTTGTGGATGCAGTCGCAATTGCTGCTGCTGCGAGAGCTGTCTTGATTTTCATGTTAAACTCCAGTACGAAAAAAACACCATCAGGACACTGGATCGCTTTTTAAAAGCAACCTTGAACTCTTCTTTCAAAGGCGTTGGTAGCCAATGTGGCCAACTTCCGGCGATATCCATTGGCGAGTCTGCTGAATCGTACCGTCCGACGTCAGCCAGTATGTGTTTGTGAACCTATTTTGCGCGCCTTCGCAAACCTCGCGAAACGCTTTGGTCTCATAACGCCGATCGGAGATTTCAAGGGTTTCATCCTTCCAGAAAAACGTCTCGCAGCGGAACTCTCGACGTGTGATCTGGCCAAGTCCATTCAGGAAATCGTGCGTTCTTAGGTGGTTAGATGGGTTTCGAAGCCCATTACCCTTTACCGGAGCCTCTGCCCCCATAAGGTCACCACCAAGCCCGCGCGTCGCAATTACAACGCCACCTTCCAAGGTAATGCTTACACCTTCAGCACTTACCCAAGTGTTGCGCGAACCATTGGTGCCAATGTGCACCATTGCGGCGGCAGCTTCACGCTCAAACACATTTAGCAAAAGGCGGTCTGTCGATTGCTCTGAGAGTCCTGCAATCGCCCACCCAGAAAGCGGCCCCGCCATAGGTGATTCGTTCTGCGCGTTCGAACCGGCAATCCCTCTAACAGCGTCGATGGCGTTATTGTTTTGCCCAAGTGGGCCGCACGCAGAAAGTACTGTCAGTGCAAATACGCAAATCCACTTCATCGCCAGTACCGCCCCCACTGATCGCCCATATTTCCTTGATGGCCATCTTGGACAATTTCATAAAGACGGCCGTCTACCCTTAAACGCGCGCCACCATCCCGTTCCAGAGATGACAATCGCGTCGAAGTTGTGTCGCGTGTCGGTCGCCCAAGAACCCAATCTGTCGGAATCTCAAAGACAATCCCTTTGTCAAAGGACCCCTCACCAAAGTCATCAAACGGAACATCTGTCAGTGTAAAATACGCGCCTACTTTCCAGCCATTGTCGAATTCCCGATCCAGCCGGAACGTCGCACCTAGGTCACCCGCAAGATAACGACCAACATCAAGCTGCGCCTGAAAACCGTTGTCGAAATCGTAATATGCAGACACATGGCCGGTCACGATATCGTAGTCCTGAAAACCAAAACCAAGATCAAAGTCTCGCTGGATCGCGTAGTTCACTTCAGCGCCCAGTGCGAGCGGGCTATCAACAGGTTTCCACAACAATTCTGCGGACACCCCGCCAAACATACGTTCCAAATAACCAACCGAAACCCGCGAATAGAGATCAGGCCCAGGACGGCCGTACCAAGCTAGCGTTAGGTTCTCGATACCTCCGCCGCTTTCCGCGCCATATTTCAACGCTTCACGGCGGATTGGTGGAAGTGTTGAGGGTGAAATTGAACCGATTTCATCTCGGCTTCCAACAAGTCTCTGGCGGTATGCGCCGGCCAGAACAAGGTTTGGTTGGATTTCATATTGGAAAGACGCCTCAAGGCCCAAGTCAGCACGCGCGGGATTGTCCCCGTCAAAAAGCGACACTTCCAAGTAAGGTGAAATGCCCCACAAAAAAGCAGGTGTTGGATCATCCCAACCGATTGCTGGTGCCGCACCTGCTGCGTCTCCGAAAATTGCTCGCTCATACGACAGTGCCGCCGCATTGGGCGCGTTTTCAAGTGACTCAAGATCGTCTCGGCTAAGTGTTACCGCAGACAAAGCAATCCCACGCTGAGTGGGTTCCAGAATAAAAGTATCGACATTCGTTGGCGCAACTTGCGTTAACATGCGTGCCACACGACCCAACCCTTGCGCCTCGGCGCGGTAGGTCGTGTTCTCATATCTAACACGTATCGTGTTGCCGGTGACTTCGGCGCCAATCAAACGGAAACCGTCTGTCGCCATGACCTCACCCAAAGTACCAACGCCTGTGGATTGGGCTTGCGGCGTGTCCCAAGATGCGGCCGCTGCCAGCCCCTCAGCACGAACACCAACCGGCATTGGCGTCGCTTCAAGCCCGCTCGGGAAATTTGAATTCTTTGGGTCAATAATAATCGTCGCGGACACACCGATATCGGTTCCGTACAAGTAGTAAGCGCCTAATTGATAGGTGCTGTTTGGCTGCCACTTTACACCAAAGTTTAAGGGTGATTGGCGGTCGAAGCCCGCTCTGGCTTCTTCAATCGCGTAAACATCCGATGAATATTCGGCAAGCGCAGTCCACTCATCGTTGATACGCCATTCAACTCCACCAAATAACGCCGCGTCTCCTCGAAAAAACAGCCCTGTTCGAACAGTTCCACCAGTTCTAGCCCGATCGGAAGTTCGAACTTCGAATCCTTCGTCGAAAACGCCCAAAGGATTCGTAAACCCATTGAGAGACCCCAAACGCCCCCAGCCCAAGCCACCCGAAACCCGAACATTTGGATTCACCGTCTTTGTCGCAACGATATATTCAGAGCTATACAGCCCGGTACCCAAGAAGTCGCGCAAACCAACTGCTATTGCAGGGCGGTACTGCCCTTCGTCGGCAATCTGATACTGCAAATCAAAACTACGATCGTAGGAATAAATGTGCGAATACCGAAAACTACCTGTAAGTCGCGGCGTAACCTGAAACGTAAAGGTCGTGCGCCAGTAGTCGTTGAACATCGACAAGGTTGCGTCAACTCGCCATCGGCTGGCGCAACTGCCGATGGCATATCAATAATCCCTGGCGTACCAAACAGAGTATAATTTGTTCGCCAGTCATCTTGGGCTAAAGCTGTTGTCGCTGAAAACGCAGCGACTGCGACGCTCGCGAAGAAACACTTTTTGTTAACACTCACCATATATGTTGGTCTGACATTGTATCCCGCCTGACCGCAACCCAATTCTAAACTTAAAGGGAACTTAGCAAAAACGCGTGGGCGCAATACAATACCTCTGACTATGAAGCCGCGGAAATGTTTTGAGTAAAGTGTTTTGAGTGATGACGAAGGCAAAAATCCTGGGGCTGAAAGATAATCTCGAAACCGCGCATTTGGGCATTGCTGGTAACGCAAATTCTACTTGGCCCACGCCCGTCTTACAGAATCCCCATCAGCGCATCGAAAGCATACGTAACACTTCCATTAAAACTTCAAAGCGGTGCTTTGATCTACTCGGCGCTATAGTTGGCATTGTTTTCGCTGCCCCTGTCATTCTTTGCGTCGCTATCGTGATCCTCTTACGAGATGGTAGGCCCGTGTTCTACTTCTCCGAGCGCATGAAAACGCCCGACACACCCTTTACGCTGATTAAATTTCGAACGATGTCTAGCGTTCCAGAAAGTCAGAATATGGGTGTCACGGGCGGGGACAAGGCAGACCGGATCAC
>JAHBAO020000082.1 GCA_018500065.2 Octadecabacter sp.
AACCGCCACATCCCAAACCTGCACCGCAGACTTCAGATGATGATAGTCTTCTACAACCGAACGAAACACCGTCGGCAGCAGCATATGATTATAGACCGTGTAGCCCTTGACGCCGTAAGCCTCCACGCCTTCAGAAAACGGTGTACGCCTGATACGGCGTGATCCTGCAATGAGTGCCATGTGCGCTTAACTCTCTGGAATAAAAGGAAGATCAGTATCGTTGGGCTTTTGCCCCGCAGCAGTAAGCATCGCATGCACCTGCCCGCGATGATGGGTTTGGTGGTTGAACAATTGCATCACGCAAATCGACTTGGGCTTGGTCATGTCACGGCCCAAAGCACCGGAATACCAGTGCAGGTCACCAACCAAATCAAGCGAATCCACCCTGCGGGCCCATTCATTGATCCGCCCATCCAGATGGAACCGTGCCGTCGCCCAATCCGTACCAGACGCCGTGAATTCCGTGCTGTCGGGGATGGAAACATCCGTACTTGGGCCATCATCGAACCGACCAATCCAAAGCGTGTCGCCCCAAAGCAAATGGTTCAACGTCCCAAGTATGGACCCGAAAAACGCACCGCGGTCCTTTCGCAGATCACCCTCGGACATAGAATTAACAATGTCGCGCAAGCCATTGTTTTGCCAATAATTATACTGCGCCATAGTCTGGCAGTACTCTGGGGAAATCATGCCTTAGGCCCTTGCCAGTCAATCGGGCAAATTTCTGCCGACATGCCGCCGAAATCCCAAACGCGACCATAGTCGCGCACTTTGGACTTAAGGCCCTTGGCGGCAATAATATCCGGCCCCATCCAGTATTTGGAATTGGAGATCATCACCGGATGATCTGGGCTTGCCCCATCAATCATTTCAATCTCGCCCGCGATCTTGCGCCCAATGTAAAGGCCGCGTTTCTTGCCCTCACGGGTGATTTCAACCTTTTCGCGCTCTGCACCGATGATCTCGGACACAAGGAAGGTGAACAGGCCCGTTGGGCCACCCGCAGCACCACTAAAGATCTTGAGGATACCGTTATAGGCCTTTTGCGTGGCGCGTTCATCCACATATGCCGCAACACGCCAGTTACCTTCCCCCATGCGGCCTGGAATATCGACCAGCAGCCCGACGTTCAAACCACTCAGGTCTTCGCCCTCAAAATGCCCTTCATCAATGGCGATCGCCATCCACGCATGACAGTGCCCTTCTGTAGGCGGATGCGCGCCCAGTGAAACAACACACGGGCAGAACATGGTGCACGAACAGTTTAAAAACAGCTCGCCTTTGATGGCCCAATCCGTTGGTTGCATTTTGCGGCGCAACGGATGGCTTTCTATTTTACTATCAATGCGTTGACTAACCGGCAGGCGGTCAGCAGGTGCGCGTGTTTTTTCTGCCATGTGGCGTACTCCCTAAAGATTTGCCCAAACAGGCAATGCAAGTCCTGCGGCGATCAAGGCGATCCCCATAGGTTTTGTGACGACATGCCCAATGCTGGGCAGTTTCTCTAAAATCATGAAAATAGTCGCAAGGCCCATCCACAACAGGCTCATCACGCCCCCAACAAAGCCGAGCGCCATAAACCCCCAACAACACACTACGCAAAATCCGCCAAGGCCAAGCCCCATACGCAGCCCGCCGTTGAACCCGGTTTTCCAGTGGCCAACAAAATACATCATCGGCGAATGACACACACCGTGGCACATTTCTTTGATCCGTGTGAATTGGAAGGCGCCGACAACAATCAACAAGCCCGCCGACACCCAAACGCTCTTGGCGATGCCCAGCATGTCCACCACGCCGCCAAACAACAACCCAAGCTGCACTGCCGTAATCAGCGCCGCAAACGCGACCCAAACGATGAAATAACCAAGCAAAACGCCCAGCCACCCTGCCCGTGTTCCATCAGCGCTGACCATCAGGTCTTCGTAAGATCGCAGAGTTGGCACCACGGTCGGCAACATCATCGCAGCCATCATGATCGCCCACATCATAAACAAAGGTCTGAACCGCGCCATCGGCATATCCATCGGCATCCTTGGGTCCATCGCGGCCATCGCCGCCCCCATTTCCCCGGGGCGGCCGATCAAATCAAGGTCCATGTCGATCGCCATCATGAACATCATGGACCACGATAAAATAATCGCAGCAAAGAACGCCAGCCACAGCACGGATCGTATGTTTAGAATGGCGCCCACCTATCGTCCTCCTAAACGACTCATTGCTTGCCAATACAAATGTCAGACGTTTAAATGTCTGACAAATGAAAAATGCACCGCCCTCAGAAACTGGCCTCTCCGCCCAGATCGCCCAATCCATCAGAGACGCCATCGTTTCGGGTGACTTACCCGTCGATGAGCGCCTCCCCAGCGAAGCAGAACTGAGCGATCAATTCGCGGTCTCCCGCTCCACTGTGCGCGAGGCCCTTAAACGTCTGGCGGCGCAATCCCTGATCCGCACCCAGCGTGGCGCAACTGGGGGCGCGTTTGTGAACCGTCTCACATTTGAAGACGCCTACGGCCAGCAAATCACCACATCGGCCCTGCTGCTCAGTATGAACGCTGTGGATTTTGATACTGCCTGCGAGGCGCGTTTTGCACTGGAACGCGCCTGTGCGCCCCTCTCCGCCACACGTCGCACGGCAGATCACCTCGCGACCATGCGCGCCGAAATCACCCGTCAGGCCCAACCCGGCCTCAGCGATGAAAGCTTCTGCGCCTCTGATGTCGCCTTTCACCGCGCACTTGTAGATGGTGCTGGGAACCCTGTGCTGTCCTATCAACTCGCCGGCGCGGTTGAGGCGATTGAACCGCTGATGAACATGATCACCTTCACCGCACGCTCCAGAACCCATATCGTCGGTCTTCACACCGCCATCGCAGACGCGCTTGAGGCGCAAGATGCCACCAAAGTCGACGCACTCCTCGCAGATCTCGCCACGTATACCGCGCAACTTGGTCGTTCTGTCGCTGATTCAAAGAAAACGCCCGCGTAACGAAACTCCACCTGTGATCCGGACGTATATAAAAAACAAAGGAAAAATCATGGACATCCTCAGCAGCATCATCGCCATTTGGACCGTCTTGATCGGCGGTGTTGGCTTCTTAGCGCCGCGTTACACCGCCGACGCGCTAGATCTTCAGCCAACGAAATCAACAATGGGCCTCAGCGAGTTGCGCGCCGGCACAGGCGGTTTATTCGTCGCGGTCGCCCTCTATTGCCTCTATTCAGGCGACCCGATGGCCTATTTCATGCTGGGCATTGCCTACCTCGGTGCGGGCACGGGTCGCGCCCTTTCAATTGCGCTCGACAGCCCGCCACTGCGCAAAGCGCTGCTCTTTTTAGCGCTGGAGTGGCCGCTTGGCGCATGGCTGGTCTGGGCAAATTGGCCAACATAACGCGCCCCTTCCCGCTTCTTTTGTTCAAAAATACCTAAATCCACCCTTTGCAACACAGCGCTACGGGCCCTATATGTAAGATGTCCTTCGGGACTATGAACATAAACGCGCTCGCAATAAGCGGATCGGACCCGGGGGCGGTACCCGGCGTCTCCACCAACACGGCTCATTTGGCCAGCGAGGGGACGAAATAGGATCGACGAACGTCTAAAGG
>JAHBAO020000155.1 GCA_018500065.2 Octadecabacter sp.
ACGCGCAACAACGTCCGTTTTGCGCGCAAGTCCTTCGTCGTCCACACCTGTCCCGCGTCCGGTCCAATCCGCTGCGTCACCGCCCAGCACCGCCGCGGCAACCGCCGCCGCAGATGTGGTGTTGCCAATGCCCATTTCGCCTGTCACCAACAAATCCGCGTCAGGGTCGACCGCAGCCCAGCCCGCAATCAGTGCCAGCACAACTTCGCTTTCGCTCATTGCGGGGGCAACGGTAAAGTCCTGCGTTGGCACATCCAGATCAAGCGCAACAACATCCAACGACGCCCCTGCCGCCTTGGACAACTGGTTGATCGCAGCACCTCCATGTTCGAAATTCGCCACCATCTGCACGGTTACTTCCGGCGGAAACGCCGACACGCCTTGCGCGCAAACACCGTGGTTGCCTGCAAAGACGATCACCTGCGGGTTCTCAATGCGCGGCCGGTCCGTATCCCGCCACCCAGCATACCAAATCGCCAGCTCCTCAAGACGCCCTAACGCCCCCGGCGGCTTTGTCAGCTGCCCATTGCGCTCTTTCGCACCAGCGATAGACGCCGTGTCAGGCCCCGCAGCGGCTGCAAGCATGTCGCGAAACTCAGAAAGCGTGGAGAAAGGAGCGGTCATGGCAAAGGCCTCATTGCAAACATTTAACGCACTCTCTACCCAATGGGGCGAGAATGACCAGACAGGAAGCGGCGAGATGGCAGAAAACAACGACATGGCAGCGCCTCTCGCGCTTTCAGATGTCACCGCAGCGCTGGGACTGCTCAGCCGATTGCCTATTTCCGTGAACACAGAACGCGCGACGGCGCGCGGCGCGAAGGCTGCATGGGCCTACCCGATTGCCGGCCTGATCCTTGCGTTGATCGCTGGCGTGGTCACCCAATGCGCACTTTGGCTGGGCCTGCCCAATGCGCTGGCCGCTGGCCTCACCCTTGCTACGCTCATCATCACCACAGGCGCGATGCACGAAGACGGCTTGGCAGACTCCGCAGACGGGCTTTGGGGCGGGTGGGACAAAGACCACCGCCTCAAGATCATGAAAGACAGCTTTGTCGGCACCTACGGCGTGCTCGCCCTCGCCCTAAGCCTGCTCCTCAGGTGGAGCGCGCTCGCCCTTATCCTAGATCACGGCATGCTCTGGCCCGCACTCCTCGTCAGCGCAACTCTCAGCCGCGCTGTGATGGTTCCGATAATGGCGATCCTCGTTCATGCCCGCACAGAAGGCCTCAGCCACGCCGTCGGCCGCCCACCGCATCAAACAGCCTATATCGCACTGGCAGTCGCCACCGTTGCCGCCCTCATCCTCGTTCAATTCTGGGCGCTTTGGCTCGTCATAACCTGCACGTTCACAGCCCTCGCATGCGCAGCTATCGCGAAGTCGAAAATCGGCGGCCAAACTGGCGACATCCTCGGGGCCACACAACAGCTCACAGAAATCACAGCCCTGCTCACCCTCGCAGCGCTTCTGACTTAGCTTTGCCTTTGTTTTGAAAATATCCCCGCCGGAGGCATCAAAGATCGCAGTTGAGAACCGTATCCAACTGATCGCGCGAAAACGCTGCAACCGAATGCGTTTCTAACACACCACCCTCCATCCGTGTGACCATGATGTCGGACCAATCGCTGTCCGCCGTCACCATCTCTGGTCCCGCGCCACAGTCGCGCACCCCACTCGATATAAAATCCTGCCCGATCCGGTGGTTCGTCAGTCCGCCCAGTTCAGCATCCAACACCAAACCCACGCCATCCCATTCGAACACCCGAAGCGTCTTGGCCAAATGCGGACGATCAATAAAGGCAACCTCAATGCGCCCGTCCCCATCAAAGTCCGCAGCGCCAATTGGCGCAAGCCAGCGGTTTGAACGGCCAATGTGGGGCGTTTCGGCAATCTTGCCCGTCTCGTCGTACACGGCCAAGGACCCGCCGCGCGCCATGTCGGTTTCAATCACCACGACCTCTGGCGCACCGTCCCCTGTGATGTCCCACAGGCGGGGTGCGATATCCTCAAACACATGATCTTCGGGCAGACTGATCCGATAACGCGTTTTATGCGCCCAGTCCTCAGCCTCAATAACCAACTGCGTGAACTCAATCCCGTCACCTAAGATTGCGTGCCTATACCGTGTCGTTGGCCCGTCAAACGTCGCACCAGTAATCGTCTGCGCCGCGCTGGTGCCAGCCAACCCCACGCACAATACCAGCGGCGCACCGCGCGAAAGACTTTGCAACGCCCACGACATCAGACGCGGTGCCATCTTAAATCTGCTTTTCAGGCATCCGAACAACCAAACCATCCAACGCGTCCGTCACCTTCAACTGGCACGTCAAGCGGGACTTTTCCGCGTCAGGCTCATAAGCGAAATCGAGCATGTCTTCTTCCATCGCATCTTTTGCTGGGATTTTCTCAACCCAAGCCGCATCAACATAAACGTGGCAGGTTGAACAAGCACACGCACCGCCGCAATCTGCTTCAATTCCTGGAATGCCGTTGTCACGCGCACCTTCCATAACGGTTAGTCCGTTGGCGACGTCAACGATGTGCTCTTTGCCGCCGTGCTCGATATAGGTGATCTTTGCCATTGTGTCGGCCCTTTTTCAAAACTGTGTCGCCCGATAGATAGGCTGCCAAGCACAACCATTCCAGCCCCTTTTGAACACGAAACCGTTGGAAAGGTGGCACGTAAACGACACCATCCGCACGTGAATTGCCCGAAAGGGTCGCATCACGCTTTTCCAGCCCACCTTGCTCAGCTACACATCCCCAACAAACGGGCCAACAGAGCCCGAGGATAAGCAGATGAAGACACCGACCATTCGATCCACGTTTAGCGTGCTTGCAGTCCCCCTGTGCTTGGGTTTGGGGATGACCGTTTTAACGGGCTGCATGGACGCGCCGCAAGTCACCCGCGCAGACAGTGACCCGATTGGCCCGCTTGCAGATCCCGCCACAGTAGATGCGCAAAGCGGCACGTGCTACGCGCGCGCCACCACCCCAGCCATCATCGAAACTGTGACTGAGCAAGTCATGGTACAGCCTGCGGTCGTTCGCAGCGATGGCAGCGTGGATGCGCCTGCCGCCTTTCGCACTGTGACGCGCCAGCAAATCCTGCGCGAACGCCGCGAAGTGGAATTTGAAACGCCGTGCGCATCGCTGATGACGCCGCAATTCGTCGCCTCCGTGCAACGCGCCCTTATCGCGCGCGGCTATTATCGTGGCAGCATCAACGGAACGTTAGATGGGCGCACCACCGCCGCAATCGAGCGTTTCCAGACGGCGCAACACGATGTGCACACGGGAACCCTTACGCTCAAGACAGCACAGATTTTGGGATTGGTCGCGCTTCCACCCGATCAACTGTAAGCGTCCAAACGCAAACAGTTGCTTTGTCACAATCGCATGTTTCACCTGCCGCAATTTAGTGGCGGATGAACCTACGAGGACAACAGCCCGCACGACTATTTCTTATCGCGCGCGGCTTTCTCTTCTTTTGTCAGCGTCTGGTTCCAAACGTTCTTGCTAAGCCCCAAGGCTGGGTTCAACGGCTTGGTCTTGCCTTTGGTGACTTTGCCGCCCTTGTTCAGATACTGCTGAATCAGATCGTCGTCCGTGGTGTCTTTGGGTACATGTTTCATGCCTTAGGCTTACCCCGATCAATTGCGCGAGGCAACACGGCCCCGCGCCCCAAACGAAAAAGGGCGCCCCAACCGGAGCGCCCCTTTCCATGTATCTGTTCGTGGTTACTCAAGCCCAAGCGCGACAAACCGCGGTGCACCATCGCGGCGGACCAAAAGCAGAAGCGACTTGCGCCCAGCTTCTTGGGCTTCCTCAACACGGGCTTCAAAATCGGCGATGCCGCTTAGCTTTTGCTGGCCAGCCTCGGTGATCAGATCCCCCGCAAGCAGGCCCTTGGTTTCCGCCTCAGAGCCTTCTTCGACTTCGACCACAACCAAACCACTGCCTGCTTCAACGCCAAGGCTTTCTTCCATGTCAGGTGAAATCTCGGACAAGGTCATACCAAGCATATTGGTCGTGTCAGGCGTGCCTTCTTCAGGTGTGTCACCGTCTTCGGGAAACGCCGCAGCTTCGGCAGTTTCACGACGTCCAAGCACAACGGTCAGGTCAACCATTTCACCGGTGCGCAGCACCTGAACAGGGACTTCTTTGCCCACAGGCGAGTTGCCAACGATCTGAACCAGCTCACGCGTGTCCGTAATCGCGACGTTGTCAAACAGCAGGATTATGTCGCCAGATTCCATGCCCGCATCTTCCGCCGGACCAGCAGGCACGTCTGTCACCATCGCGCCGCGTGCTTCCTCTAGGCCGTCTATCGCGTCAATCATATCTACGGTGACGTCCTGAATACGCACACCGAGCCAGCCGCGGCGGGTCTCGCCGAATTCTTCCAGCTGGTCGACAACATTGGTTACGACATCAGATGACATCGCAAAGCCAATCCCGATTGACCCGCCATTGGGGGACAGAATGGCCGTGTTCACACCAATCACGTCACCATCCATGTTGAACAACGGCCCACCAGAGTTCCCGCGGTTGATCGCAGCATCTGTCTGAATGTAGTCATCATACGTCCCCTGAAGCGAGCGGTTGCGCGCCGAGATAATACCAGCGGACACAGAGAACCCCTGCCCCAACGGATTGCCCATAGCCATGACCCAATCGCCAACACGCGAGCCCGGTCCATTGCTGTCGCCAAAGCTTACGAAAGACAGCGGCGTGTCATATTCGACCTTCAGCAACGCGATGTCGGTGTTCGGGTCCGTGCCGATCAACTCAGCTGGCAGCAGCTCGGATGGTTGGCCGTCGCCGGGGAAAAACTCAATCTCGATCTCGTCAGCGCCTTCAATAACGTGGTTGTTGGTCACGATGAAACCGTCAGCCGAAATCACAAAACCTGACCCAAGCGCGGAAGACCGGCGCGGGCCATCATCACCGAATTCATTGAAAAAGTCTTCGAACGGAGAGCCTTCTGGCACAACCCCCTGTGGCCCTGTGCGCCCTGCAATCACTGTGCTTGTGGTGATGTTCACCACGGACGGGCTGATCTGTTCCGCCAAGTCCGCAAACGTCGCGGGGCGATTTTGAGCGTCAGCACGCACGACCGTCAGCAGCGACAACGCTAGGCCGACCATGAGGGCCGCAATCCATTTCTGGCGCGTTGCGTCTTGCGTTCGTGTTACAGCAATAGCCTTAGGCTTTGTGACCGATTGGGGTTTCACGGGGCTCTCCTTTAAAGGGTCGTCATTCAGCGACTGAACATCAGTCCTTGGGGTAGAATGTAGGGGACGTTTGCGCCAACGCAACGCCTAACACATACTCGTCAACAGCTTGTGAGAATTTCAGCCACCACGACCTGCCCTGTGGGGCACTGCGCGGCGGGTCCGCGCCGATGGCGCAGGGGCGGTACGGTGACTAGCCTAACACACCAAGGCTTGCCGCCAGCCAAACCAACGCGACACCAATACACAGTGCCCCGAAGCCAACCAAACGCCGTGTTTCCAATCTCATCTGCCGTAATGCGGCCAGCATGTCCTCAACAAGCGAAGGGGCCAGTGCGTACACCAGCCCCTCCACGATTAGCACCAGCCCGAGAGCTAAAAGCGCAATACCCATTATTCGCCAGCGTTGCCGTTTGGCGAACGCAGGTAGTCAAAGAAGTCTTCTGGTGGCGTCATCACAAGACGCGCATTCCCGGATGCCAAACCTTCGCGGTAGGCTTCAAGTGAGCGGTAGAATTCAAAGAATTCCGCATCTTGGCCATAGGCGTCCGCAAAAATCGCGTTGCGGCGCGCGTCTGCTTCACCTTGAACGATCTGGGCTTCACGGCCCGCGTCTGATTCAAGTTCAACCACGGTCCGGTCCGCTTGCGCGGTGATGCGTGTCGCGGCCTCGCGACCACGGGCGCGTTCATCTTCCGCCTCCCGCTGACGTTCAGACACCATGCGCAAGAACGTGCGTTCAAGGTTTTGGGACGGCAAGTCAGTGCGCTTCAAGCGCACGTCAATCACCGTTAAACCAAGTGCATTTGCCTGCGTAATCGCGCCGTTGCGAATACGCAGCATCAGCGCTTCACGGTCTGTAGACAGGATATCGCCAGAGGATACAGACCCCAAAACCGCACGTGTCTGCGCGTTCAAAATCCGCTCAAGCCGGTTGTCGGCAATCGCAATCGCCTGATCACCACCGGCACCTGTCGCCTGACGGAACAGTTCAACATTGGAAATCCGGTAGCGCGCGAAGGCATCCACGATCAAACGACGGTCATCTTTCGGGATGACCTCTTGCGCGGCCATATCAAGTGAAATGATCCGGTCGTCATAGGTCACAACTTGATCAATCATCGGCACACGGAACGCCAAACCAGGTTCCTCGATCGTCTGAACAACCCGACCAAAACGCAAAACAAGCGCCTTTTCGCGTTCGTCTACAATGAAGATAGAACTTAACGCAGCCGCAATCAGGATCACGATAACTGGAAGAATATATAGGGACTTATTCATCAGTTTGACCCTCCGCTGTTAGATGGTGTGCGCAGCTGATCGAGCGGCAGGTAAGGCACCACGCCGCTAGAACCATCTGTGTTTTCGTCAAGAAGGATAATGTTGGCGGAACCGAACACGTCTTCCATCATTTCTAGATACAAGCGTTCGCGTGTTACGCCTTGGGCCTTCTCATATTCTTCCAGAACGGACAAGAAACGCGCCGCTTCACCTTCAGCTTCGTTCACCACACGGGCACGGTAACCTTCCGCGTCCTGCAGGATTTGCGCCGCATTACCACGCGCCGCCGCTGTTACGCGGTTGGCATAGGCGTCCGCTTGGTTTTGCAGCTGAATGCGTTCCTGCTCGGCGTCGGTCACGTCGCGGAAGGCTGCGAGTGGCGATGTCGGGCTGACTTCACCGTCGATATTTGTGGCGTCAACGCGTGTTGCGGGTGGATCTGCGGCACCAAGGTTGATCCGCACGATGTTCACACCGGAATCGTAGCTATCCAGCGTATCCTGCGTCAGCTCCTGCATGCGCTGCTCGATGCTGTTACGATCTTGGTTCAGGTTCGCCAGCTCGGATTGCGCGATAATTTCACGCATCACCGATTCAGCAACGGCAGAAATGGTTTCTTCCGGTTCGGCAAGGTTGAACAGGAAAAGATCAGGCTGTGTGATGTTCCAGACAACCTGGAAATCAATGTCGACGATGTTTTCGTCGCCTGTCAGCATCAGGCCGATATCACCTTCAAGCATCCGAAGCACGCTTGGGCTATCGGACAATTCTTGTGGCACGGGATCTTCGCCGATCTCGATAACCTGTTCGCGCGTGACCTGAACAACTTCGTATGTGACCAATGGCCACGGTGCGAAGTTCAAGCCCGGCTCACCGATGCAGGGTTCGTTACACTCGCCCAAAAACAGCTCAACCGAGCGTTCTTCTGGCCGGACCGTATAGAAACTGGAAAACGCCCAAAGCGCGACTGCGGCCAAAACACCAAGGCCAATCATCCCGCGGGACACTTGCGGGCCGCCCGCGCCGCCACCTGTTCCACCGGTGCGTCGACCATTGCCGTTGCCCCCGCCTAACAGGACGCGAAGCTGGTCCTTTGTTTTATTGACGATTTCGTCAAACTCGGGGATTTGCGGTTCATTGCTTGGACGCTGCCCGCGATCGCGGTCACCGTTTCCATTAGGGCGAAAACGGTCATCGTCGTCACCGCCATCATTGCCTCCGCCCCCCCAGGGGCCGCCGTTGTTTCCAGCCATTAAGCGTGTCTTCCCTTGCTAATCGCCCTGCATGCAGGGCCCAAATCATCTGAAGTGTATAAGTGTGCCTTATGCGGCAAAGTTCAAGCGGTTCTCACCGGATCGCGCATTGTAACTAGTTCTTCTGAAATCGTCGGGTGCACCGCGCAGGTCGCATCAAACTGCTCTTTGGTGGCCCCCATCTTGATCGCGATGCCCGCCAGTTGGATCATCTCGCCTGCATGTGGGCTGACAATATGGCAGCCCAAAACCTTTCGGGTTTCCTTGGACACGACAAGTTTCATCAACACGCGATCGGGACGGTCCGCAAAGGCCGATTGCATCGGGCGAAAGCTGGTTGCGTAGATTTCAACTGGCTCTTGCGCGGCCGCGTCTTCCTCACTCAGGCCGACAGTCCCCATCTCTGGCTGGGTAAAAATCGCGGACGGGATCAAGTCGTGATCCACTGTCGTCGGGTTGCCGTTAAACACGGTCTCAACAAACGCCATGCCTTCGCGGATGGCGACAGGCGTCAGCTGCACGCGGTTGGTCACATCACCAATGGCATAGATGCTTGGCACTTTGGTCTGGCTGTAGTCATCAACAACAATCTCGGACTTGCGTCCAATTTCGACACCAACAGCCTCAAGCCCCAGCCCGTCTGTGTTTGGCGTACGTCCCGTTGCGAACATAACTTGGTCGAATACAGTTTCGGACCCATTGGTACATTTCACCCAGATGCCGCCATTACGCTTTTCCATCTCCAGCACATTGGTGCCAAGATGTAGGTTTACACCCTTCTCAATCATCATCTCAGACACCAGCCCACGGGCTTCGTCATCGAACCCACGCAGGATTTGCGCACCACGGTAAAACTGCGTGACCTCAACGCCGAGGCCATTGAGAATACAGGCAAATTCGGACGCGATGTATCCGCCCCCGACAATCAGAATTTTCTTTGGCAGCTCAGGCAGAAGGAAAATATCGTTGGACGTGATGCCCAACTCGGCATTCTTCATATCAGGAAGCACAGGCCGTCCACCCGTGGCAACCAAGATGTGCTTGGCACTGTAGGTCACGCCATCCGCCAGCGTAACTTCATGTGTGCCAGATACTGACGCGCGGCTATCATGAATAGTAACGTCAGAATTTCCAAGCAATTTGCGATAAATGCCCTCAAGGCGATCCAATTCAGCATGCAAATTTGGCTGGAACCTCGCCCAATCAAACGAACCGTCCTGAACGTCCCAACCATAAGCACGCGCATCTGCGAACATCTCATGATACTCGGACGCGAAAACCATCAGCTTTTTGGGAACACAGCCGCGGATAACGCAAGTGCCACCCATGCGAAATTCTTCTGCCAAACCAACCTTGGCGCCCGTTGCCGCAGCCACCCGCGCAGCACGCACGCCACCGGACCCGCCGCCAATTACAAAAAGATCATAGTCGAAATCAGCCATGTCAGTGGTCCTTTAGCGCGAAATTTGTTCGGGATTTGGATAAAGCACAGCCCCGCGATGATGACCAGTCACAGGGTTGTGCAAAAAGCGGTGGTTTCGGTCAGTGCTCGTCGTTCAGGTCAGCAAAAAGGTTTTCCGTTTCGATAAACTCGATTCGGTCTTCTGCAACCGACCCTTCGTTAATATCGCGAATTTCGACGCGGCCATCGCCAAACCCGACAATGACGATGTCACAGATATCAATGAACAACCCATTCTCAACAACACCCGGTATCTGATTGATAACAAGTGATAACTGCCGCGCGCTGCCGATCCGGTTCAAATGCATATCAAGGATATGATTGCCTTCGTCCGTGTAAAACGGTGCATCGCCATTCATCCGCAGGGATACCTGACGACCGAGCACATCCATACCGATCAGCGTCTCCTCAACAAGTGTCTTGGTGGTTTGCCAGCCAAATGGGATCACCTCAATCGGCAGCGGAAACGCTCCTAGTGTCTCCACTTGTTTGGACGCATCCGCGATCACGATCATCTGATCAGACGCGGTCGCCACGATCTTTTCTTGCAGCAATGCCCCGCCGCCGCCTTTGATCAGGTTTAAGTTGCCATCATATTCGTCCGCCCCATCAATCGTGAGATCAAGCCACTTCGCTTCATCCAATGAGATAACGTCTATGCCGACTTCACGCGCTAGTGCTGCGGTGCGCGATGATGTCGGAACGCCCTTGATTTTCAAGCCCTCTTTCTCAACCCGCTCACCCAGACACTTCACCAGCCACGCAGCCGTTGATCCTGTTCCAAGGCCCACTTTCATGCCGTCTTCGGCATATCCGCTCGCCTGTTTCGCGGCGACGAATTTGGCTTTGTCAATGGGGGACAACTCGGACGACATGGGCAGCTCCTGGGGATTGAATCTGTACTTTGGCCGTTATCGTTATAACGCGTAAATGCTCCTGTGCGAGGCCCGATGGTTAACCACATTGATTTAATTTTTCGGAAACACCGCCGGATACGTCGCGAATACATGGGCCTAGCCGATTGAGTGTGCCATGCTTACCCCATGTCCAACCTGATACTTCACTTCGCACCCGACAACGCATCGCTGTGCATCCGCCTCGCGCTTGAGGCAGCAAGTTTGCCCTACAAAACCCGCCTCGTGGATCGCGCTGCGTCTGCCCAAAAATCCGAAAGCTACCGTGCCTTAAACCCCAACGGATTGATCCCCGTTCTTGAAACACCCGACGGCGCGCTGTTTGAAACCGCTGCGATTTTGGTGTGGCTCGCAGACCAGAAACCGCATTTGCTGCCCAGTCAAAGTGGCGAACGTGCTCAAGCCATTAAGTGGCTGATCTGGATGTCAAATACGCTGCACCCGACCCTACGCATGCTGTTTTATCCGGATCAATATATCACGGGAAACAACCAAGATGCCCTAAATGATCGCACCCGAACGCGGCTGTGCGAGCAGCTTGCGATCCTTGATGCCGGGTTGACCGGCGCGCGGTTTGTCGGCGGCAAGGCCCCAAGCATCCTTGACTGCTATCTCTGCCCGATGTTGCGCTGGATGCAGCTTTATCCCGTCATCGCCCCTTCGCGCCCGAACCTTGCGGATTACCTAACGCTGCACCGCATCGCAGCCACGAACGAAACATACGCCACAACCGCCGCCGCAACCGCCGCTGAAGGACTCGGCGAAACACCGTTCACAACCACGCGCTATGCGCAGCCTGCCGAGGGTTCAGCGACCTGAGCCCTCGCAAACAAGCGTCATGGTGTCGTTTTCCAGTCGGACAAGCCGACGTTACACGACTAACAGTCTTGGAAACCAACAAGGCGGCTCCACATGTTTCTCTCCGTTTTCGATATGTTCAAAGTAGGGATCGGCCCCTCCTCGTCACACACCATCGGCCCGATGGTCGCCGCCGCACGCTTCCTCGATCACCTGCGTGCCCAGCCGTTCAAGGTCGCAGGCGTTAAGGCGTCGCTGCACGGCTCGCTTGCATTCACAGGTGTCGGGCACGCGACCGACCGCGCAACCATCCTTGGCCTCGCAGGGTTTCGCGCTGACGATTATGACCGCGATAAAGCAGATGCCGAAATGGCGCGTATTTCCACCGACGGGTGGGTTGAGCCGGACGGCCTAGCTCGTCTGTCGTTTCGCCCCAAAGACGATCTGGAATTTGACTACGGTCCAGCACTGTCGGGTCACGCGAACGGCATGATCCTGAAAGGCACCGATGCGCAGGGCGATGTCGTCACGCAGGTCACCTACTATTCCATCGGGGGTGGCTTCGTTCTGACCGAAGCCGAGCTTGCCGCGGGTGCGGACAAAGAAGACGGCGCGCCCGTGCCATTCCCGTTTAAGAGCGCCGCGGAAATGCTTGATATGGCGGCTGAAAGCGGACTGGGCGTGGCAGACATGAAGCGCCAAAATGAACTCAGCCGGATTGCGGTCGCGGACCTCGACAAAGGCTTGGACCGCCTTTGGCAAGTGATGAACGACTGCATTGACCGCGGACTTATGACGGATGGCATTTTACCGGGCGGCTTACACGTTAAACGCCGCGCCAAAGGCATCCATGATGCGCTCAAGGCCGAGGCGGGCGTGAACCTAACTGCGCCCCATACGATCAACGACTGGATGTCGACCTACGCAATGGCCGTGAACGAAGAAAACGCTGCCGGTGGGCAGGTCGTGACCGCCCCGACCAACGGCGCGGCGGGCGTGGTTCCCGCAACGATCCGCTACTACATGGACCATGTGCCCAACGCGACCGCCGCCAGAATCCCCGACTTTCTATTAACGGCCGCTGCGATTGGCGGCTTGGTAAAGTTCAACGCCTCAATCAGCGGCGCCGAAGCCGGATGTCAGGCCGAAGTCGGCTCAGCCGCGGCAATGGCCGCCGCGGGCCTGTGTGCCGTGTTAGGCGGCTCGCCCGAACAAATCGAAAACGCCGCCGAAATCGCACTGGAACACCACCTTGGCATGACCTGCGACCCTGTGCGCGGGTTGGTCCAAGTCCCCTGCATCGAACGCAATGGCTTGGGCGCGATCAAGGCCGTGTCCGCCGCCTCCCTCGCGATGCGCGGAGACGGCACGCACCTCGTGCCGCTGGACGCCGCCATTGAAACCATGCGCCAAACGGGTGCGGATATGTCAGAGAAATATAAAGAAACCGCGCTCGGTGGTTTGGCTGTGAACGTACCGAACTGCTGACGCGCTTTTTTGAAGCCGGCCCTACGGGGTGAGTTTTTTGGCCAAGATGAAGGTGCAAAGTTCCTTTATTCATCTTGGTAGAAAAACTCCCGCCGGAGGCTCCTGTCATGTATGGCCTAACGATGAGGCCCTGAGAATCGAAATAGTTTGAAAATGACGCGACAAACAGACACTCCCGACCGTATCATGCTGGGCATCTTGCTTATGCTTGGGTTTTGCCTGACGGCACCGCTTCTGGACGTCGCAGCGAAGCTGGCGTCTGACGTCATTCCGGTCGGGCAAATCACGGCGGCGCGGTTCTTGGTGCAGCTCGGTTTGATGTTGCCCGTGTGCGTGGTGATGGGCTTGTCGTTTGGGATGAACGGGCTGTTTGGGGTGTTGTCCCTACGCGCGCTTTTATTATTGCTCTCAACTTTCTTTTTCATCGCCGCCATACGCATCATGCCACTCGCGGATGCCCTCGCGATCGTGTTCATCGAACCGTTTATCGTCATGCTGGTCGGCAAATATGCCTTTGGCGAAGACGTCGGCCCGCGCCGTATCGGGGCTGCGGTCGTCGGTTTCGTCGGGGTCGTTCTAGTGATCCAGCCCTCGTTTGCAACGTTTGGCGCAGTTGCGCTGTTCCCGCTTGGCACTGCCGTGTGTTTTGCGGGCTATGTCCTTGTGACACGTGGTCTGCGCGGGCAAATGCACCCGGTGATGATGCAGTTTCACACGGGTGCGATTGCGGCACTCATGAGCATACCTGTGATCTGGCTCTCAAATGGTACGGGCAGCGAAATGCTGGATCCGGTTTGGCCGGAAGGTATCTATTGGACTTGGCTGCTTGGCGTGGGGTTCTTTGCCACCATCAGCCACATGATGATGACCTATGGGCTGACGTTTGCGCCATCATCGACACTCGCACCAATGCAGTACTTTGAAATACCGGTCGCTGCAGTTCTGGGGTATCTGGTGTTTAAAGACTTCCCCAATGCGATGGCCCTCGGCGGTATCGCCCTGATCATCAGTGCAGGTATTTACATGATCCACCGCGAACGCGTGACGTCCCGCGGGATCACCACCCACCCCCACGCACCTGTCTAGACGCCGCACCTCGTCGCGCATAGCGTGCGTCTATGATTGATCGTCCCTTCCTAGGTATCCTGCTGATGCTCGGTTTTTGCGTGCTGGCCCCCTTGGGGGACGCGATGGCAAAGCTGTTGGGCGATGATATGTCCGTCGGGTTCCTTGTATTCGTGCGCTTTGCGATCCAAGCCCTACTTTTGTTGCCGCTGGTTTGGTTGCTGAAATATCCAATGCCCAAGGGCGCCCACCTGTTGCGCCTGACGGCACTGCGCACCGCGTTGCATATTGCGGGCATCACGCTGATGTTTTCGTCCCTACAGTATCTTGAACTGGCGGACGCCATCGCGATTGCCTTTGTAATGCCGTTCATCATGTTGCTCTTGGGGAAGGTCTATTTGCACGAACATGTCGGCCCACACCGGCTGGTCGCCTGCGGCCTCGGGTTCATCGGAACCCTGCTGGTTGTGCAACCCAACTTTGTCGAAGTCGGCCTGCCTGCGCTGCTGCCCCTTGGAGTCGCCGTGGTGTTCGCGCTGTTCATGCTGGTGACACGCAAGATCGCTAAAGACGTGGACCCTATCGGGCTGCAAGCCCTGTCTGGCGTCATGGCGGTTCCCGTGGTCGGTACCGCCTTGATCATATTTCCGAACACCACGCTTCTTGCAACACATCCCGTTTCCGGCAACGCATGGTGGCTGCTTCTGATCCTCGGTGGGCTTGGGACAATCGCCCACCTTCTTATGACGTGGTCCCTGCGCTTTGCGCCCTCGGCCACCCTCGCCCCTATGCAATATCTGGAAATCCCGATTGGCACCGTGATCGGATATCTTATCTTCGCCGATCTGCCCAACGGTCTTGCCGCCCTTGGCATCTGCATCACGATGGCGGCGGGCCTTTATATTATCCTGCGGGAGCGGCGTCTGTCAGCGCTGCCACCACAGAACCCAGCGCCGCCAGCGGTGTAAGGATCGCCAAACCACCCGTCGCGCAGATCGTAACAAGGGGTTTGGCCACCTCATTAGACGAGCCGATGAAGTCATTCATCGACATTGCGCCATCCAGGACGTCCCACTTCAATCCATCTGTATCCACCCGCGAGGGTGTGATCGGCATCAGCGAAATCCGCATCCCCACTGGCAAGGTCAGCGCAATCTTAGGCGGGCAAATGAAAACAACGTCTTGATCCCCAATCAACACCACGGGTCGGGCGCGGTATTTCAGCAAGACGTGCAACGCCGCCAAGGAATGATCAAACCGCTCCCCCAAGAACCCAAGCCCTAAGACCACAGGCGCATCTATATGGCGCAAGGCTTTGTCGAAATCGGTGCTGTTTTGCTCTGCAATCGGATGCAGGACGTCCTGAAATGCGTCTCGCGCGGCCCCAGATATCGAATCCATGTCCCCGATCACAGCTTCTGGCGTTAGCCCTGCCGCAAATGCGTGATCTGCGCCCCCATCCGCAGCGACCACTTTCGGCGCCATACTTAACACCTTTGAAAGAGTCTCTGACGCAGGCTTCACGCCTCCGATCAATGTGATTGGGGCAGAACTAGAAACAATCGGTTGATCCACGTTTAATTAACCTCAGTTTTGGAAACATGCCTTAAAACGGTCACGAAATAATACCCACTTTAACGCGGTTCTGTTCCGGATTGCGAACCAATTGATGGTAAACGAGATGTCACTGGTTGGGTAGAAAGCGAGCAAATAATGGTTGGAACGAGTAAAATTCTTACCGTCTCATACGGCACTTTTTCGTGCACGCTTGAAGGATTCGATGATTCCTTCAACACGATGAAAGCAATTGCGGAATATTTCCGCGGTTTGGCCTCCGATGACCGGTACTTCGGGGCAGAACCCCCGACCCCAGATGCAGAAATGTTGGCAAAGATCGCCGAGCGTGAGATTTCGCGCCGCGTTGACGCCAGCATGGATGACAGCGGCATCGTGCTGCGCGCTGCGGCCCTGACAGACCAGTCAGACGCGCCAAGCGACGCGGATGAAGCCACTGCTGAGCCTGAGCACGACAAAGAATCGCGCGCCAAAGTCGAAGCCGAGCGCAAAGCCGCCAAAGCAGAACGCAAAGCTCGTCGCAAAGCCGCACGCAACGCAAAGCGTGACGCCGAGGCCACCGCAAAAGCTGAGGCAGACGCCGAAGCCAGAAAAGTGGCTGACGCTAAAGCAAAAGAAGACGCTGGCGCAAAAGCAGCAGATGGTGAAACCTCCAAATCCGCCGCTAAGGCTGACGCCGAAAGCGAACCGGATGGCACATCTGATGCATTCATTCCAAGTTCCGTAGGCGCTGCGACGGCAGCGCGAACGGAGGGGAACACTGGATCCGAAGTCGAAGAAACGCGCGGCGACGCGCCGTCTTCTATGCTCGCGGTGAACGATCCGGCCCCCGCCCATTCTGAAGTTCCCGCCCATCCGGATCCCGCGAGCGTTGCTGCGAAGTTGCAGCGTATCCGCGCGGTTGTCGGGAAGTCAGAAGACGACGAAACCGCAGCGACCGACCATCTGACCGCGCCGTTCCTGCCGCAGACAGAAACGCCGGACGTGGCCGATGTTCAGACACAAGACACTGACATGGGTGACCTTGTTGCGGAACTTGACGCCCACGAAGCTGAAATCGACCAAGAAGCGCTCGCCGCTGATGAGACCGCACAAAACAGTGAAACACCTGTCGAAAGCGATAGTGGTTCTGATATGATTTCGCGTGTTATGGGCAGCCCGTCGGAAGATGCGCCCGAGGAAGATGCTGTGAAAGAAACAGCAGCGCCAGACGTGTCATCAGACGATGGCCAACGCACCGCTGATGTCGCAGCAAAAGCGCCGAAAGCTCGAGTAATCCGCATGAAACGCGCGGCGTTCGCAGCGGCCGTCAAAAAAGGTGAAATCAAAGCACCCGAAGCGTCCCCGCCAAAGAATGCCGAACCTGACTTGGGCCTATTGGATGGCGCGGATGAGCTTGATGAGTACCTCGAGGACAGCGACTTTGCGCATGCGACCTTAAGCGAAAGCGAAACCTTCGATCTGGACGAGGATCTTGCTGTAATCGAAGCAGACTTCGCGCAAGAATCCGAAGCGGTTGATGACGTC
>JAHBAO020000397.1 GCA_018500065.2 Octadecabacter sp.
ATAATAAAGAACGCTTGGAACCCGATGGCGAGTCCCGCTTGCGCTTGTGTCGACAAACGCCCTGCCCAATAGACATCGACGACGTTGTAAAGCGTCGAGAATAGCATTCCAAATGCTGCGGGAATGGCGAGTGTTCGAAAATGACCAAGCAGCGGGCCTTTGGTCAGGTCCAGATCACGGGCAATGCTCATGCTTCAGCGGCTTGCATCTTGCGCTCAAGACGGCGCACGAAGGCTGACACCACGAGGATAAGGACAAGGTATTCCAGCACCAATACCGTGTAAATTTCCAAGGGGCGATATTCTGATACTGAGAGCTCATTGGCCTTGCGGGTCAATTCCTGCATCCCGATGACAGACACGAGCGAGGACATCTTCAGCATATAGACCAACTGGTTGCCCAACGCAGGCAGGATGCGACGGATGGCTTGAGGCAGGATCACAAACCGCATGGTGTCGCGGTAGTTGAGCGATACGGACTTTGCTGCTTCATATTGGCCCCGCGCGATGGACTGAATACCTGCGCGGAAAATCTCAGCCTGAAACGCGCTGTCCGAAAGCGCCAAGGCCAGCACACCCGCCCAGAACACGTTGAGGGTGATGCCCGACATTGCAGGCAAGCCGTAGTAGACCCACAAGATCAGCACAAGGATCGGCACTGCGCGCACGATTTCAACGTAAGCGCGGTTAAACCTGCGCCAGCCTTTCTTTTCGGACAATCCAGGCAAGGCGACCAGCAGCCCCACAACCACAGAAATCGAAATCGCCGTCACCGACAGAAGAATCGTATAATACATGCCCGAGAGCATAAACTTAAGGTTGATCAAACCCTTGGGGGTGGTGGGATCAACGACATACCAGCCCCAATTTGCCGAACACCCTGCCAACAACAAAAGGGAGGCGAATATGATAAAACGTTTCATGCCAAAGGCCTCAATGTTGCAGGATTTTTTTAAGGAACGTGGCAAACCGCTGCGATTTAGGTGCGGTGAACACCTGATCTGGCGTGCCGACCTCAATGATTTCGCCTTGATCCATAAAGACGATCGTGTCGGCCACTTTGCGGGCAAAGCCCATTTCGTGAGTCACAACGATCATGGTCATGCCAGAGGCGGCAAGTTCCGTCATCACGTCCAAGACCTCTGAAATCATTTCGGGATCAAGGGCCGATGTGGGCTCATCAAAGAGCAAAATTTTCGATTCCATGCACAGCGACCGCGCAATCGCGACGCGTTGTTGCTGACCGCCCGACAGCTGACGGGGGAATTTGTCGGCCTGATCGGGGATGCGGACACGCTCCAGGTAGGTCAAGGCCCTCTCGTCAGCCTCAGCTTGCGTCAACCCCAGAACACGGCGCGGGCCAAGGGTCAGATTTTGCAAAACCGTGAGGTGGGGAAACAGATTGAACTGTTGAAACACCATCCCGACCGCCCCTCGAATTTGCTCATGGCTGGCGGGGTCATCCGTCAATGCCATACCGTTTACGGTGATCTGCCCGCTTTCATGGGCTTCAAGGCGATTGATACAGCGAATAAGGGTGGATTTGCCCGATCCAGACGGGCCGCAAATCACCACACGTTCACCCTGCGCAACATTCAGGTTCACCGACTTGAGCGCCTGGAAATCACCAAAAAACTTTGACACATCGCGCAGTGTTATGACGGGTGCGTCAATATCTCTCATGGGGCATCCTTTGAATTTATTTCTCAGTCGTGAGATCGAGCGCAGCAATAAAGCCGCCCTTGCCTTTGCTCTTAACGGCTGGCTCCCTTAAGTTGAAGCTTTACGCCAAAAGGAAAACTCCATGACATTCTTCAAGATCGCCACGACATCTATGTTTTTGACCGTCAGCGCGATATCTGCCTCCGCGCAGTCCGCTCTCCAAGAAATCCTGAACGAAGGTGTGCTGAAGGTCGGCACGACAGGCGATTGGAACCCAATGACCATGCGCGATGTCGCCACAAACTCCTACGTCGGTTACGACATCGACGTGATGACACAGCTTGCGGACGACCTGGGCGTAGAGGTCGAGTTCGTCCCCACCGACTGGAAAACACTGGTGAGCGGTGTCGTCGCAGGCCAGTACCACATCACAGGCTCTGCATCCGTGTCCCCTGCCCGCGCACTGGCAGCCGGTTATTCGGACAGCTATTTCTCATTGGCGACTGTACCATTGACGTTGCGCGAGAACGAGGATCGCTTCACATCCTGGGAAGACCTTAACAACCCCGATGTGTCTGTCGCCGCAACGTTAGGCACGACGCAAGAAGCACAAGTTAAGCAGTTTTTCCCAGATGCCGAACACCGCATCGTTGAAGCCCCCGCGCGCGACTTCCAAGAGGTCCTCTCTGGTCGCGCGGATGCAAACATCACATCGAATGTGGAAGCCAATCAGTTGGTCGCCCAATACGACCAACTGATGATTGTGCCCGTTGCAGAGGCGCGGGCACCCACTCCGATCGCGATGCTTCTACCGCAGGACGATCAGGTTTGGATCAACTACGTGAACACATGGATCACGCTGAAAGAAGAACAGGGCTTTTTCAACGAGCTCGGCGTCAAATGGCAACTCCTGGCCGAGTAAACCACACGAGATTTGAAATCAAAGCCGCCCACAGGTTTGTGGGCGGCATTTTTAATGAAGGCCCCCTATGATGCTGACGATCTACGCCGTGCCCGTTTCGGTTTACAACGCCAAGCTGCGCATCTTACTTCACCATAAGGGTGTACCGTTTACGGAGCTCCCCCCACCGGGCGGCTACGGGTCGGCTGAATACAAATCATTGGTCCCCTCCGGCAATTTACCCGCCATGATTCACGGCGATCTGACGCTGGCGGATTCCGAGGCGATTGCTGAATACATCGAAGAAGCATTTCCCCAGACGCCCATGCTGCCGGCCCCGCTCAACCTACGCGCCAAAGCGCGCGAGAAAAGCCGCATGCATGACACGCGTCTGGAACCGGCGGTGCGGGCGATCTATCCGCAAGTCGCCTACGTTGGACGTGACTGCGCCGCCGTCGACGCGGGCGGAGCTGCGATATCAAAGCACCTCCAATCGCTCGCACTATTGCTTGAAAACGATCCGCTGGACGTTGAAACCCTTTGGATGTGCGATTGCGGGTTCGCAGTTACATTCGCGTGGATCAGGGCGTTTGAAGCGGCAATCGATTTGCCGATCGACTGGCCCGAAGCGGTTTTGGCTTATGATGCCCGCCTGCGGCGCCATGATGTCGTCAAACAAGAATTGGCTCAATACTCGGCAGCAATGGATGCTTATCTGATCAAGGCAAAGCGCCCTTAGAATAAGCCAAGAAGGCATCGCCGCATCTGTTAAAAGGTTGAAAGTCAATAACAATTGACGAATGTCTGGCCGACACCCTTTGCGCCGGCGAAGCTGCCGTCCAACTGTCCGAAGCACCGCTAGCCTGACGAACGTTCATTCTGAGAAAACTGCACCGCAGTATGGCGTCAGCCTGCGCATGTCCGTTTTGGGCTGACCAACATCTTATGTATTTTCTGAACATGCGAAATGCTACGACTGTGAACGAACTATGTTTGGGCTCAATCTTGTCCGTCGCGGATCACAACCCCCACCGCCTTCATCCCATCAATCGCCGCCGCCAAACTTCCATCAAAATCAATGGCGCGGCAGAGGTCGGTGCGGACGGTGACGGTGAGGCCGAGGTTGGCGGCGTCTATAGCGGAATAGTTGACGCAGAAATCTGTGGCGAGGCCGACAAGCGTCAGGGTGTCGATGCCGCGGGTTTGGAGGTAGCCGAACAGACCAGTGGGGGTTGTGTGGTCGTTCTCGAAGAACGCCGAATAACTGTCGATGGTCGGGTTGTAGCCCTTGCGGATAATCATGTCGGCGGCGTCGACTTGCAAGTCTTTGTGGAACGCCGCGCCTTCCGTGCCGATGATGCAGTGATCAGGCCAGAGGACTTGGGGGCCGTAGGGCATGTCGATCATGCTCATCGGGTCGGCATTGTGCGTGCTGGCGAAGGAGGAGTGGCCCGCAGGGTGCCAGTCTTGCGTCAGGATCACCGCGTCGAAGGCGGGCATGAGGGCGTTGATACCTTTGACGATTTCATCACCCCCCGTGACGGCGAGGGCACCGCCTGGACAGAAATCGTTTTGGACATCGATGACGAGAAGGGCGTGTGACAATTTGGACCTCATGGCATTAGAACTTGCGCCCACCCTACGGGTTGAGCAGAGCGGCGCAACGGAGTATTGGGACGCCATGTATACAGTCGCTGCATTATATCATTTCACTCCGTTCGCTGACCCTGCCGCGTTGAAGGGGCCGCTGGCTGCTGTTTGTGCGGCTGGCGATGTGATGGGG
>JAHBAO020000093.1 GCA_018500065.2 Octadecabacter sp.
ACAGCACGATGACCATCGACAGAATTTGCGTGTAAAGTATTGCGATTGCCGAAGACGCAATCGCGATGATCGTGTTCATCGGCGCATGTTTCATCATAGCAGATGCCGGGCCTTCGGCGCCAAGAACAGCGCCCATCGACTTTATGTGCGTCATGAACAAGAAAATTCCGGACATAATATATAGAAGGAAATCGCCGCGGATCGCTGTTCCTTTCAGGCCCAATATGCTGAACATAAAATAGAAGGTAGCAACGAAAATGACGGTTTGCATGATGTTCATCAGTAAGCCGATTAAAGCATTTCGATGTTCCAAACGGATATTGCGCACGATCGAATGATAGATCAGCTCCAGCATGGAAAATGCTGAGCGCGAGTGGCTCAAATTGCGTCTTGCTTCGAACATTTTATGCCTGCCAGTTGTCGCGTTTGCGGTTGAGTGCCGCTCTTGGCACGAAAATCTTGCCGTTCCGTTAGCACCGGACCATAAAGACCTAAAATTCATGGATCAATAAAAAGAGCCGTGATGAGAAAGAAACAGGAGCAGTGTGATGGATTTCGACAATTTAACAGAAGTAATGAGGCGGCTATCGTTGGAAGCGGGCGATATTATCATGGATATCTATGACGGCGATGACTTCGAAGTGAAATCCAAGAGCGACGACAGTCCTGTTACAGCCGCAGACGAGGCAGCCGATGAACATATTTCGGCAGGACTGCGCGCAGCGTTCCCTGATGTAGCTTTGGTGACCGAAGAACAAGCGGACAGTCATACCGTCACGGCCAATACCTTTTTGATCGTTGATCCGCTTGATGGCACGAAAGAATTCATTCACCGCCGTGGCGATTTCACTGTCAATATCGCTTATGTCAAAGATGGCGTTCCGCAGCGGGGCGTGGTCTATGCACCCGCCAAAGGTCGCTTGTTTTATACAAATGCGGCTGGCGTATCTGTCGAAGAAGTTGGCGATCTGGACAAAAATACGATCGGCACCACAATTCCGATTTCGGTTTCGGCACCAGACAACACTGGACTGATGGTGGTTGCATCCAAATCGCATCGTGATCAGGCGACAGATGATTACATCAACAAGTATGCCGTGAATGACATGAAAAGTGCGGGGTCTTCGTTGAAGTTCTGCCTTGTTGCGACAGGCGAGGCGGACATTTACCCGCGTGTCGGCCGCACAATGGAATGGGATACCGCGGCGGGGCATGCGGTGCTTACTGGGGCAGGTGGCCATGTTGTTCGTTTCGACGATCACATGCCGCTTGCCTATGGCAAAGAAGACTTCGCGAACCCGTTCTTCATCGCCTACGCGCCGGGCATTGATTTGAAGTTGCCGTAATGAGTGTTCTTGTTGTCATCCCAGCCCGTTACGCCTCAACCCGATATCCGGGAAAACCGCTGGTCAAATTACGCGGTGCCAGTGGAGACGCCAAAAGCTTGATCCAGCGGTCATGGGAAGCCGCCCAAGAAGTACAGGGAGCGGACCGCGTTGTGGTCGCGACGGATGATGACCGTATTAAGGATGCGGCGGAGGCATTTGGTGCTGAGGTCGTAATGACATCGACCGAGTGGCAGAACGGAACCGAGCGTTGCGCTGAGGCTTTGGATGCCTTGGGTGGTGGTTACGATATCGTTGTGAACTTGCAAGGGGACGCGCCGCTAACGCCCGCTTGGTTTATTGAAGATTTGGTTGCTGGCTTATCCGCTGACCCAATCGCTGAAGTCGCGACGCCGGTATTGCGGTGTGACGGGCGGGCGCTGAATGGCTTGCTAGATGATCGCCGCCAAGGGCGGGTTGGCGGCACCACAGCGGTGTTCGGCGCAGACCACAACGCGTTGTTCTTTTCAAAGGAAGTCATCCCGTACACTGGTATGGATTATGGTGATGAAGACGAGACACCAGTTTTCCACCATGTTGGAGTTTACGCGTACCGCCCATCAGCACTGGCTTCGTATCCGCGCTGGGCGTCTGGCCCATTGGAGCAGCTCGAAGGATTGGAACAGCTGCGTTTTCTAGAACGTGGCGCGCATATGCTCTGCGTCGAAGTTGAAGCGCGAGGTCGCCAGTTCTGGGAGCTCAACAATCCTGAAGATGTGCCAAAGATTGAAGCCATGTTGTCTGAAATGGGCCACAACTGATCAAATTCGTGGAAGTTTCCCCACGCGTTTTAGGGTTGTTTATTTGTTGGCAGACATTTTGGTGCTAGCCTAGCAAAAAAGCAGGACCCGCAAAGGGCAATAGTAGGTGAGACATGAAAAAACGAGTGACGAAGGCAATTTTTCCAGTAGCTGGCTTGGGGACACGTTTCCTGCCAGCGACTAAGGCTGTTCCAAAAGAAATTATGACGCTCGTGGACCGTCCGTTGATCCAGTACGCAATTGATGAAGCACGTGCTGCTGGAATCAAGGAATTCATCTTTGTGACCTCGCGCGGGAAGTCCGCGCTTGAGGACTATTTTGACATCGCGCCAGAACTCGAAAGCAACCTTCGAAAGAAGGGCAAGACAGAAATGTTGGAGGAGCTTAAGGCCACCAATATGGATAGTGGAGCAATCGCCTATATCCGCCAACATAAAGCGCTTGGTCTGGGCCATGCTGTATGG
>JAHBAO020000262.1 GCA_018500065.2 Octadecabacter sp.
CCTTCGCAATGTTGTTGATCAATTCCATGATCAAAACTGTTTTACCAACACCGGCACCACCGAAGAGACCAATTTTACCACCCTTCGTGTAAGGCGCGAGAAGGTCGATGACCTTGATGCCTGTCACGAGGATTTCTGTCGCTGTGGACTGGTCTTCGAATTTGGGTGCTTCACCGTGGATAGAACGGCGGGCTTTTGTTTTCACTGGGCCTTGCTCGTCCACAGGGTCGCCTGTGACGTTCATGATACGGCCAAGTGTCGCGTTACCAACTGGAACAGAGATCGGGCCGTCTTGGTCGACAACTTCTTGACCACGAACGAGGCCTTCTGTTGCGTCCATCGCGATGGCGCGAACTGTGTTTTCACCAAGGTGCTGCGCCACTTCGAGCGTCAGATCCTTGCCGTTGTTGCTTGTTACGAGCGCGTTCAGAATTGCTGGCAGATCGCCATCAAACTGAACGTCCACGACAGCACCAATCACCTGTGTGATTTTGCCTTTTGAGTTTGCCATTGTCGTTTCTCCGGTTCTCTTACAGCGCTTCCGCGCCGGAAATAATTTCAATCAGCTCGTTGGTGATGACGGCCTGACGGGATCGGTTGTATTGGATCGTCAGCTTGTCAATCATCTCACCAGCGTTGCGTGTCGCGTTGTCCATAGCTGACATACGAGCGCCTTGCTCGGATGCGCCATTTTCCAACAGGGCCGCAAAGATTTGGGTCGCAACTGCGCGCGGCAGCAAGTCGGCAAGGATCGCCTCTTCGCTTGGCTCGTAGTCATAAAGCGTGCCATCTTCATCTTCCGCGCCTTCCGGTGCTTCAAACGGGATGATCTGCTGTGCGGTCGGGATCTGGGTCACAACGTTGACGAACTTCGCAAAGAAGATCGTTGCAACGTCAAATTCTTCACCGTCAAAACGGGCCAGAACATCACGGGCGATGTCTTGGGCGTTCTCGTAACCCACGCGCTTCACCTCAGTGAGGTCGACGTGGCCAATGAAGTGGCTTTCCAGATCACGTTTGATCGCATCGCGGCCTTTTTTGCCAACTGTGATAATCTTCACAGTCTTACCAGCTGCGACAAGCTCAGCGGCGTGTGCTTTGGCTTTCTTGGCAATGTTGCCGTTGAAACCACCACACAGGCCACGCTCAGCAGTCATAACGACCAGCAAGTGCACGTTGTCAGACCCTGTGCCGGACAGAAGACGCGGAGCGCCTTCTCCACCAGCGGCAGATGCCAAACCAGCCATCACAGCGTTGAAACGTTCCGTATAAGGACGGGACATTTCAGCCGCTTCTTGCGCACGGCGCAGCTTTGCAGCTGCAACCATTTGCATGGCCTTCGTGATCTTGCGGGTCGATTTGACCGACGCGATCCGGTTTTTAAGGACTTTAAGGTTAGCCATTTGGCGTCATCCTTCCCTTAAGCGAAATCAGCTGCGAACGGATCGAGAGCTGCTTTAAGTTTGTCGGCTGCATCGCCCTTGATCTTAGGATCGTCGTTGGTGATCCAAGCAAGAACATCCGCGTGGTTTGCATGCATGTGCTTCAGAAGCGCAGCTTCCCACTCGCCAACACGGGATACGTCGACACCGTCGAGGTAACCGTTTGTACCCGCGAAGATGATGACAACGATTTCCGCGTTGGTCAGTGGTGAGTACTGCTTTTGCTTCATCAGCTCTGTCAGACGTGCACCACGGGCCAGCAACTGTTGTGTTGCCGCGTCGAGATCGGAACCGAACTGCGCGAACGCAGCCATTTCACGGTACTGAGCAAGCGACAGCTTAACCGGACCAGCCACAGAGGACATCGCTTTGGTTTGCGCGGACGAGCCAACACGCGAAACGGACAAACCAGTGTTAACCGCTGGGCGGATACCCTGATAGAACAGTTCAGTTTCCAGGAAGATCTGACCATCGGTGATCGAAATCACGTTTGTCGGAATAAACGCGGAAACGTCACCACCTTGGGTTTCGATGACAGGCAGCGCTGTCAAAGAACCGGAACCGTTGTCTTCGTTCAATTTGGAAGAACGCTCGAGCAGACGGGAGTGAAGGTAGAAAACGTCACCTGGGTAAGCTTCGCGGCCTGGTGGGCGACGAAGAAGAAGTGACATCTGGCGATACGCAACAGCCTGCTTGGAAAGGTCATCATAGATGATCAAAGCGTGGCGGCCGTTGTCGCGGAAGTGTTCCGCCATCGCAGTCGCCGCATATGGTGCAAGGAACTGCAGCGGAGCAGGATCAGACGCAGTCGCCGCCACAACGATGGAATATTCCATCGCGCCAGCTTCTTCGAGCTTCTTAACCAGCTGAGCAACCGTAGAACGCTTTTGGCCGATCGCCACGTAGACGCAGTACAGTTTGCCGTTCTCGTCTTTTGCAGCTTCGTTGTAAGACTTCTGGTTAAGGATCGTGTCGAGCGCGATCGCTGTTTTACCAGTTTGGCGGTCACCAATGATCAATTCGCGCTGGCCACGGCCAATCGGGATCATCGCATCAACGGACTTCAGGCCAGTCGCCATCGGCTCGTGAACAGACTTACGCGGGATAATGCCCGGCGCCTTAGCGTCCGCAATCGCACGTGTCTTTGTTTTGATCGGGCCCTTGCCGTCAAGCGGGTTACCAAGCCCGTCAACGACGCGACCCAGCAGGCCGTCACCGACAGGAACGTCCACAATCGCGTTTGTACGCTTAACTGTGTCGCCTTCTTTAATGTCTTGGTCGGAACCAAAAATAACAACACCGACGTTGTCGGATTCAAGGTTCAGCGCCATGCCCTGAATTCCACCTGGGAATTCGACCATTTCGCCGGCTTGAATGTTGTCCAGACCGTACACGCGCGCAATACCGTCACCGACGGACAGCACACGGCCGACTTCTGCAACTTCGGCTTCTTGGCCGAAGTTTTTGATTTGGTCCTTGAGGATCGCGGAGATTTCCGCAGCTTGGATCGCCATTACCGGGCCTCTTTCATGGTGTTCTGGAGTGCGTTGAGCTTCGATTTGACCGACGTGTCGATCATCTTGGAGCCAACTTTAACGACAAGACCGCCGATGAGAGTTTCATCAACGGTCGCATTGATTTTTACATCTGAGCCAATAGACGCTGAAAGCGACTTGGCCAGCTTGTCTGATTGCGCCTTCGTCAGCGCCTTGGCAGAGACCACATCTGCGGTCACTTCGCCCTTCTCCTCAGAGATTTTCGCATTCAGGGAAGCGATCATCTGCGGGACAACAAACAAACGACGCTTGGACGCCATAAGCGCCAACGTATTTGCCATTGTCTTGGAGAGTTTCATTTTCTTAGCAACGCCAGCGATCGCAGCACCTTGTTCGTCACGACTATAAAGCGGTGAGGAAATCAGAGCGCGCAGATCATCGCTGCCAGTAAGGGCAGCAGACAAAGCGTTAATATCTGTTTCAAGACCCTTGAGGCCTTTTGCGTCTTTGCTCAGGTCAAAGACGGCTGTGGCATAGCGTGATGCGATGCCGGAGGAAATCGAAGCTGATTCAGACACGTCCACCCTTCCGATGTCTTTGCCCCGACCCTTTTTCAAAAGGCTATGGGGCGTCACATTAAAGCCCCACACAGTTGCGGGGCAGTTAATTCTGGGCGGATGTAGCAGAGGGTTTCGCATGGGGCAACCGCCTTGAGGCGCAAAACGTTAAGGCTCTTCGCTTCAGTACACCTTTGCATACCGAAGTGTTTTACCGTTGTTTTGGACATGGTTGCGGCTTGGAAATGCTCATTCTTTAACCTTTGCAACCAGATGGCCGCCAGAGATGGCATTTTTGCCCGTGGTTTTCTGGCGAAAATACACAACGGGGGTGCGGCGTTTTGGCTCAAATCATGTTTTCAATTGAAAGAACCGCGAATCCCATCCTGATGTCTGTGGGACAACTTGGCAGGCG
Source organism: Octadecabacter sp. (assembly GCA_018500065.2). Classification (GTDB taxonomy): domain Bacteria; phylum Pseudomonadota; class Alphaproteobacteria; order Rhodobacterales; family Rhodobacteraceae; genus Octadecabacter. The sequence continues at coordinate 3,911 of JAHBAO020000262.1, forward strand.
GCGCGCCTGATTCTGCGTCGCCTTGGGGCTTTTAAACCAACCCTTTGCGCACAAAAGTCTTTAAACTGGCTTCACGACCGGCCCACCCATGCCCTCAAGCACGCGAAGCGGGCGTTTGACAGCCTGCGCCAATCCGGGTCGTTTGGGTTGCGGAACTTGTTTGGTGACCTCCACCATCAACACGCCGCCTGCTGCGAACATCGGAATATGCCGCCCAGCGCTTTCTAACGGCTTGCCAAGGCGCCGCCAGATTTTTCGCGCAGATGGCGGTTGATAGAGCGTTGAAAGTGTCTTTGTCGGAATGAGGCCCACATCGCGCAGCTGTTTTTCCAACTGACCAAGGGAATAGGGCCGCCCGAACCCGAACGGCGTGGCGTCTGAACGCGACCAAAGCCCGGTGCGGTTCGGAACGACGAACACCGCCCTGCCCCCCGGCCCCAGCACGCGCCAGCATTCATCAAGCAATGTCAAAGGATGATCAGACGTTTCCAGCCCGTGCATCAAAACCAGCTTATCGACGCTACCGGATGCAAGCGGCCACAACGTGTCCTCGCACAACACACTGACGTTCGGGCCATCAGCGGGCCACGGCATCACGCCTTGCGGCCCCGGCATCAGTGCAATCACGCGGCGCGCATCGCTTAGAAACGGGCGCAACAACGGCACCGCAAAGCCAAAGCCCGCCACAGTTTGCGCCTTTGCCTCGGGCCAAAGCCGTACCAGCTCATCGCGCACAACCTTTTGCGCCGCACGCCCCAA
>JAHBAO020000299.1 GCA_018500065.2 Octadecabacter sp.
AGATCTTGGTAATGTGCGAACTTGCAGGCGACACCTTGGCCTTCCCAAAACTGCGCCAATTGCTCAACACGGTATTTACGGCACTGCGGCAAATTCAAATCACCGATGATCGCGATGAAGGGCCTGCCGCCTTTGTGCGGGGGGGCCGGATGAAACGCACCGCCCTGTGCAAGCTGTTGCCAGATGTTCTGCAAATAGGCGTCCGGTGCAGGGTTCAACGCGCCCCCCGCGTTCAACGCGCTGCGCCCTTCGCCGCGCCAGAGCATACCGATGAAAATATGCGCCTTTCTCAAAGCCGTACCGAGCCCCTCTTGGCGCACGGCCAAAAGGAAGCGTTGGGCCAGCGTGGGCCGAAATATCTGAGCGAGCAAACGTGTCATATATCTACATTCGCAGATGCCGCAAAAGTATTAACATTTGATTTACTATCAGGCAGGTGCGGCGCGTTTCAGCGTTTCTTCGTGGTGCGCTAACGCTACATCAACGTCGTCATAAAAATGCAAAACGCCGTCTTCCAAAACCGCCCCCATATCGCAAATGCGCCGCACCATCGGGGGGGAATGGCTGACGACAATCGCGCCAGACGTTTCGCGGCGTTTATCAAACATCCGAATGCTCTTGTGGCGAAACGCGCCGTCGCCAACGGATGTCACTTCGTCGACCAAATAGGTATCAAACGGGATCGCCATTGAGACCCCAAAAGACAACCGCGAGCGCATGCCCGCAGAATAGGTGCGAAACGGCATATCAAAATGTTCACCAAGTTCGGCGAAATCCTGCACGAATTGTACAAGATCATCGGTGTCTACCCCGTAAAGCCGTGCGACGAAACGCGCGTTTTGGCGTCCGGTGAGGTCAGCGTGAAAAGAACCCGCAAAACCAACGGGGTAAGACACCGATCCCGTGGACAACACATGGCCGGAATCTGCCCTGATCGTCCCAGCAATCAGCTTAAGAAGCGTGCTTTTGCCCGCGCCATTGCGCCCCAACAACGCAACGCTCACCCCTGTGGGGAACGTCGCAGAGAGGTTTTCAACAATCACTTTACGCCCCGTGCGGGTCGCGAAACTTTTGGACAGTCTCTCAAGCTGGATCATGGCGTGCCTCAGCTTCGGTCGCGCAGGCTGTAGAACACAAGGCACAGCACGAACCATATCAGCACGCTGAACACTGCGATCAATAGGATGAGTTTAAGGCGTTCCGGATACTGCGCCTTTTGCGCCAAGGTTGGCTGCACGTGGGCTGCCAGATACCGGCTTTGTCGCCGCGCTTCAGCCTGTGCACCATCAAAAGACGCCAGCGCTGTTGTATAGGCGACTTCGGCAAATTCGCGATCCACGATCAAGCCTTCATACTCGCCTACTAAATCAGCAAACACCACGCCCCCCTCGCCCTCATTTCCAAGGCCCAGTTTTTGGCGTTCTGCGTTTATCCGGTTTTGAATCACCTCAACGCGGCGGTTGGCCTGCGCGATGCGCGCATCGCCTTCGCTGGTTGTATCGCGCAGTAAATCCCCTTCGACCAAAGCGTCCGCAAGCTGTTGTTGCAGCGTCACCAACACGCCCATCTGGTTTTGGGTATCAATGGTTGGATCAACGATCTGGGTCCGGTTGCGAAACAGCGTCAGCGCTTGGCGCGCACTGCGCAAACGGGCCAGTGACGTTGCCAAATCTTCGCGGGCATATCCAACCGCATCTTCGCGCGCGAGGGCAGATAGGTTATTAATCATCGCCGTACTTTCAGCCAGAACCGCCACTGCAATCGAACGCGCATCTTCGGGGGCAAACGCAAGAAACCGCATCTCGATCAGCTGCGTGCCGCTGTCATAAATAATGTCGACCTTGCGGTCCCAATGGCTGTGCAAATCTTCAATAGTTCCGTTTGGATTATACGCGAAAACTGGGTCCGTTTCGGTGGAAACCGTGCTCCAAATGCCTGCCAAATCCACCCGCTCATTCACCTTCGCCACAAGCTCTTGGCTGTTGAGGTAAACATATAAAACGTCGGTGTCTGATGAACTTGACCCCGAAAGATCGGTGATACCACCCAGCAATTCAATCGGGGAACTTTGCTCCTCAGAGCGGACGGAAAATGCAATTCTGGACGCATACTGGTCTGCCGCAATTGCCCACAGATAATAGCCGCTGATCGCGACGGGAACGAGCACGACCCAGATCAGCGTTAGGATCAAAAACACATGCCTGCGCTTGCGCCGTGCGGGGCCAACTGTTGGCGGTACGGGTAGCGATGAAGTGGTGTCTGTCATTAACTGTTTTTCAATCTTTGGTTGGTTAACACTAAGGCGACAGCGTTAACCAAGAGTTAATAAAAGAGCAGAGTATGAGCAGCGAGGTCGACATGAGAGCAGGCGCACCATTGCAAAGTACGCCCGCCCCATTGCGCCGCCTGCATGCGTCCTTTGCAACGCCGCGCGCGATCATGGCCCTTATCTTGCGCGAAATCTCAACGACCTATGGGCGATCCCCCGGCGGATACCTTTGGGCGATCCTAGAGCCCGCCGCGGGCATTGCACTTCTCACAGTTATCTTTTCCATCGGTTTTCATGCGCCACCGCTTGGCGTGGATTTCATATTCTTTTATGCGACGGGCCTATTGGCGTTCCTCATGTACTCAGATGTTTCCGCTAAACTGGGCCAAACAATCCAGTACAGCCGCGCGTTGTTAGAATATCCGCGGGTGACGTTCGTTGACGCGCTGGTCGCACGTTTGGCATTGAATACACTTACGCAGTTGATCGTGCATTGCATCGTGATGGGCTTAATCCTTTGGGTCAGTTCCCCAGACACGGCGATTGATTTCCCCAAAATCCTCACCGCCTATGCAATGATAATCGTACTGAGCGCGGGTGTTGGAACGCTCAACAGCTTTTTAACCCTGTCCTTTCCTGTTTGGGCGACAGCATGGGCGGTATTGAACCGCCCGTTGTTTTTAGCGTCTTGTTTGTTCTTTTTGTTCGAAGTGATCCCACAGCCCTATCGCGATATTCTTTGGTACAATCCACTGGTGCATATCGTCGGCATGATGCGGGACGGATACTACCCCTACTATCAGCCGACCTATGTTTCGGTCGCCTACCCGATCGCATTGGGGTTGGGCTTGCTTGTGGTCGGGTTATTCCTGCTCAACCGCTATCACCGCGACATCCTACAGCGCTGAGCCCGCTAAAAATTAACGCCTCTTTTACCGTTTATTAACCTCCTTTCGCGCAAAAGAGAGGGCGTTAACTCTTTTGCGCTGTGTTTGTGCGCACTTGGTCGAATGAAGGTAACCTAAATGATCCCTCGCGTTAATTTACCCCTCGCCAAAGCGGACGACAGTTCTGCAATAATTGTAAACGGGTCCGTCTATGCGGCGGTGACCGAAGTGCAGGCAAAATCACGGGTTGAAGTTTCTGTCGGCGCGATCTCCGCCCCCCTGAACCCGAGCCGCAGTAACCCGCTGCGCACCTATGCGATGGATGCGGACATTCCGCTCGATGTTGATCATTTGGCGGCGGCGGTTTCATCCGATCCCAAAGAAAAGGCTCCGGGTGAGATTTACACCGTTTGGGTCAACCATCTGACCGACTGGGTTTTAGCTGGGACACAAACCGTGCAACTGATGATGAGCAACCGTGACACGCCCAGCCGCATCGAGTTTGAGCGCACGATCAACATCGAGACCGCCACCGCAGGCATGGTGTTTGAGGCATGGCTGGCCCAGCATCGTGGCCGCGCAAACCTGCTGGTCCACTTCACCTGTTCACGTACGCAGCGCACAACGTCGCATTCCATCGCGTTTGACCCTGCCTTTCAGGGCGGTATCGCGCGGGAAAACTACCAGCACGTCTGCATCCCACTGCCCGAAGATTTTGAAGCCGGGCAAGTCTGGCTCGCGGTTGACTACTTGGGATATGTTCCTGAAAATCACGACGTTGAGCCGTTTTTCTTCCTTTCCGACACCCGCGTGAGCGTGCCCTCTACACCGTCCACGTCATTGGTTGACCCGATCCGCATCGGCAAACCCGGCGAAGAACGCACGAAGGTCTGGATGGAGGGCGATATCCCGAGCCATGTGATGAGCGGCGACGAAATCCGGTTGTCCATCGGCGGCAACGAACAAGTTTTGTTAAACGTCACACCCCCTGTCCTGACCCTGAAAGAAGACTACGGCCACACGCTGGTTATTGCATCAGACCAAGCGGTTGAACTGCTGCTTGTGATTGATGGTGCGCCCGTGGACCAGGTCAACTTTGGTGCCAGCCACAATGTCGTGCGCCTTCCGTCTAAGTACCTGACGGGCACAACGCGGCATTTGTGTTTCAAGGACCGTTCTGGCTCGATCACCTATTGGGAAACCCAACACCTCGCCCCCGCGATCATCACGCCCGCTGATGTTTTACAACGTGAAGCGGCAGCACCCTTCCCCTCCGCCGTCTTTGCCCAAACACCGCGCCGCTTCGCGAGCCTGAAGGCCATGATGGAACACGCGGATGCGTCTGTGGACATGGCGCAAGTCGCCTACGCGATGTCGGTGCTTGAAGGGGGGCATGACAACGTCAAACTAAAACCGCTCACGTTTATCCGCCCAGACGCCCCCAAAGTCACGGTCGTGATCCCCGCGCACAACAAGGTTGAGGTGACATATCTGGCGCTATGTTCGCTGTTGGTGGCGCACAACCATGCCAGTTTCGAGGTCATCGTGGTCGATGATGCGTCAAGCGACGAGACCCGCCACCTAGAAGCCATCGTCAGCGGCATCACCGTACTGCGCAACGACACCGCCCAGCGCTTTATTCGCGCCTGCAACCGTGGCGCGGCTGAGGCTAAAGGCGATTTCATTGCACTGCTGAACAATGATGTTGAGGTGACGTCTGGCTGGCTCGATGAGCTCCTCAGCGCCTTTGATCGTTTTGACAATGTCGGTTTGGCGGGCTCAAAATTGCTGTATCCTGACGGCACATTGCAGGACGCGGGCGGCATTGTTTGGGGTACGGGCAACCCGTGGAACTACGGCAACGGCCAAAACCCCGAAGACCCGCGTTTCAGCTATGCCCGGCAAACCGACTACCTTTGTGGCGCTGCGATGATGGTGCCCGCCGATCTTTGGCGCGCGCTGGATGGGTTCTCGTCCGACATGGAACCGATGTATTTTGAGGACACAGACTTCGCTTTCAAGGTCCGCGAAGCCGGTTACAGCACGTGGTTCGTGCCGTCCTCCGTCGTCTACCATTTCGAAGGCATGACGTCGGGCACAGATGTCACGACAGGGTTCAAAAAATACCAAGAAGTGAACCGCCCGAAGTTCAAACGCCGTTGGGCCAAAGATTTTGGGAACTTCGGCAAAGAAGGCGACACGCCTGACCTTGAAAAAGATCGCGGCATCGTGGGACGGGTGTTGTTTATCGACTATTCAACGCCTCGCCCCGACCAAGACGCAGGATCATATGCGGCGTTGCAAGAAATCCGTTTGGTGCAGTCGCTCGGCTATAAGGTCAGCTTTTTGCCCTCCAACATGGCACACCTTGGCAGCTACACCGAAGAGCTGCAAAAGATGGGCGTCGAGATGATCTATGCGCCCTTCTACCTTAGTCAATCCGAATATCTTGCCCAACACGCCGCCGATTTTGATGCCTTCTACATCACCCGCTATTACGTCGCCCGCGATGTGCTAAGCCAGCTGCGAAAGCTTGCCCCCGAAGCGCGCGTGCTCTTCAACAATGCCGACCTGCATTTCCTGCGCGAAATCCGTGCGGCGCACTCCGAGAACGATGCCGCCATGCTCGACAAAGCCCGCCAGACCCGCACCGATGAGATGGACATCATCAACAATGTCGATGTGGTGCTGTCTTATAACGACGTCGAACATTCCGTCATTCAGGCCTATTCAGACGGCGCGGCAAAGGTCGTGAAATGCCCGTGGGTTGTCCATGTACCTGACACGCGCGCGCCCCTAAAGGGGCGTCGCGGCTTGTCTTTTCTTGGAAGCTTTCGCCATCATCCCAACGGCGAAGGCGTGCTGTGGTTTATGCGTGATATCATGCCCGCTGTTGTGAGTGCCGCGCGCGGCCCGATTGATCTTTCGATTTACGGCGCCGCCATGAGCGCTGACATCAAAGCACTGGCCAGCGACACGGTTCACCCCGTGGGCTTCGTTGCAGACATCCGTGATGCGTATGACAAGCACCGCGTTTTCGTCGCCCCCCTGCGCTCAGGTGCTGGCATAAAAGGCAAGGTCCTTAGCGCCCTTGCGCACGGTATTCCCTGTGTCTTGTCCCCCACCGCCGCCGAAGGGATTGGCCTGCGCAATGGGCATGATTGCTTTATCGTGGACACCCCGACCGACTGGGCGAACGCGATAACGCGGCTGAACGCGGACGACGACCTTTGGCACGCAATATCCGCCAATGCACAGGCCTACATGCGCGATGCATTCTCGTTCAGCCTTGGCCGCACCCAGATGCGCGCTGCGTTTGAAACGGCTGATTTATACAACACCGTCGACTGAACAGATGAGCACCCAAAAGCCGCCTTTGCGCACAGTCGTGTTGCACTATCATCTGTTCAAAAACGCGGGAACCTCGC
>JAHBAO020000205.1 GCA_018500065.2 Octadecabacter sp.
GTGCGCCAGATACGTTCAGCTATAGGTTGTGAAAATAAAGAAACGGGCGATTGTTCTCGATGTGCATCATACATTGATATTTCCACTTTGGAATCGTATTTTAAGTGATATGTTCGCTATTATAGTTAACGAAGTGTTAGCGTTATGTTAACCTTATAGTTGTGCAATAGCCAAGACGATTCTGATTTAAAGGTGGGGATGGCTGGGAAACGAAAGGGAATGAAGCGGCTGCGGTTAGGCTGCTGTTAAGCAACAGGGCATATGAAGACGTCGGAAGTGGTCTTTGAAAGGCGAATACTGATGACTGAGTTATATGCGTGCGTAGGGTCGGGGAATTGCATGAAGCCGTGGTTGGCGATGAACCAATTGGGTAAGGACTTCAATTTGAAGGTGGTTGACGTTTTGAAAGGCGAACAAAAGGGGGAGCAGTATCTTGCGGTAAACCCTATGGGTGTTGTTCCGTTTCTGGTCACATCTGATGGGGACGGCATCGGAGAGAGCAACGCGATCCTTTGGTATCTTGCCGAAGGCACTTACCTTATGCCGAAAACTGAAAAAGCGCGTGCAGAAGCGTTGCAATGGATGTTTTTTGAGCAATCCAAACTGGAACCCTTCATCGCGCCGGCGCGTTTTTTTACCCATATCGTCCCGCAAGAACGCGAGTCCCATCTTGACGATATTGCTGCGTGGCAAACGGCCGCCCGCACGGGTTTGGCAAAGCTTGATGCGCATCTGGCGAAGCGCCAGTTTATCCTTGAGCAAGGCTATAGCGTCGCGGACATTGCGTTGTTTGGCTATGTCCACGTCCTACAGGAAGCCGGGCTGGATATTGCAGAAACCCCCAATATCGCGCGCTGGATCGAAGATGTGTCCCAAACAGAAAACTTCTGCTCACTTGATGAGCTGGGCAACCGTGCTTTGCGCGCCGCCTAATGCGTACAAACACATCCTGATGATAAAAGGGGTTTTCCTGAACTGATGAAGATCATGTCGATCATGCAACAAGAGCCAACGCTTTCAACACGCTCAATTTCTGATGCGGGTGTTGGCAGGATTCTTGATCGCGTCGATGTTGCCGTTTGGATCTATGACATCGACAATTCGCGGATCGCTTTCGCGAATTCAGCGGCGCTGGACTTGTGGAAAGCCGATTCAGCGGAGCAGCTTTATGCGCGTGATTTGGCATCTGACATGACCCCGACCGTGGCAAAGCGGTTAAAACAATATCAGAATGATTTCTCGCAATCGGATGCGACGTTCACAGAACTTTGGACGATCTATCCGAACGGAAAACCCAAAAGTGTGATGGTCGTTTATCGCGGATATCGTCTCGAAGATGGTAGAATGGCGATGCAATGCGAGGCCATTGGTGACGTTAAAGACCAGCCCGACAATTTGCGCAGCGCTGAAGCGCTTTTACATACGGACGTCATGATCACAATGTTCAGTGTGGAGGGGCCACCCCTCTATCTGAATCCCGCGGCGAGAAATGCATTTCTTGCGCCAATTGAGAACTTTAGCAATTTGTTTGATGATCCTTCCGATTATCAGAAGGTCATTGCGCGTGTTGAAGGTGTCGGGCAACATCGATTGGTCACGAAACTTCGGACCGTGCAAGGCAACCGTTGGTTTGATTTATCCTTGAAAAGTTGTTCCGACGCCATGACGGGCCAGCCTGCGATTTTGTTTACAGCAATTGACGTAAGTGAGTTGAAAGAGGCCCGCGATACCGCCCGCCATCTTGCGAATCGCGATCAGCTGACGAACTTGCATAACCGCTCATACCTCCAAGGTTATCTGGAAAAGCTGGAGGAAAGCGGCGCAGCGCAGGGCAGCACGATTATCTTTTTTGATGTGGACCGCTTTAAGCTGATCAATGACAGGTACGGGCATGAGGCGGGGGATACTGTCCTTAAACAGATTGCGGTGCGCGCGCGCGCCGCATTGCGCACGCAAGATATGGTTTCACGTTTGGGCGGCGATGAGTTTGTGGTGGTGATTGAAGGTCAGTGTTCCAGGTCGTCGCTTGAAAGCCAAATTGAGCGTCTACAAAGTGCGATCACGGCCCCAATCCTGCACGGCGAAACCCGTATCGATACGACCATTAGTATCGGTGTTGCCGGATACACGGATGAAACGACGCGGTTTACGGATGTGCTGCGAGAAGCTGATATTGCGCTTTATGCATCCAAACAGGGTGGCCGAAATTGCACGACATTCTTCAATACACAAATGGGTGCGGCCGCGCTTGAGCGTGACCAAACTGAGGTCGCCCTTAAAAAAGCAGTGCAAGCGCAGGAGTTTGTCCTTCATTACCAGCCGCGGCTCGATATTCGGTCTGGTAAGATTATTGGCGCCGAAGGACTGGTGCGTTGGCACCACCCCGAACGTGGATTGGTGATGCCAGATGCCTTCATTTCAATCTGCGAGGAAACGGGCCTGATTGACGAATTGGGCCAGTTGGTTCTGGAAATGGGATGCGCGCAAGCGATTGCATGGCGTCGCGCCGGTCTTGATTTGGATCTGTCCCTCAATGTCTCCTCGCGTCAATTTTCTGACCCCGGATTTTTGACATTGTTGAAAGAACTGGCGTCCCAACCGGGCTTTCCGCACGGCCATATTGAGTTGGAAATCACCGAGACCGTTCTGATTGGTGACCATACCTCAATCGCCGAAAAGCTGAGGGCGATCACATCGATGGGGTATCGCATCGCCATTGATGATTTCGGGACCGGCTATTCCAACCTGTCCTATATTTCGCGGTTTCCTTTGAATTGTTTGAAAATCGACAGGTCTTTCGTGGATCAGCTTCCGGAGTCAGGCCCGATTGTGCAATTGATCCTGACCCTTGGACAGCAAATCGGGGCGCGCGTGGTTTCTGAAGGGGTCGAAACCCAAGAGCAGCTTGATTGGCTGATTGATCACAACTGCGAGGAGGCACAGGGTTTCCTGATTGCCCGTCCTCTTGCTTTGGATGGGTTTGAAGCGTTCTTGCAAGAGAACACACCAACTGCTGGCGCTTAACGTTGCGGTAACTGGACGCGGTGCCTAAACTGCTGTCTGCTGCGCAAAACGCAGGAGGGCACGATGGCCGATCTTAGTCACCAAATTTCGCAAGGACGCGGCAATACACCGGCGGATGTTGTTTTGCGCGGTGCACAGGTTTTTGACGTTATTACCGGTGCGATGCTGGACGGTGATGTCGCGATGTGTGGTGACACGATTGTCGGCACGTGTGCGTCTTATGAAGGCCGTGAAATCATTGATGTGAGTGGGCTAACCCTTGTACCCGGTTTTATCGACACACATCTGCATATCGAAAGCAGCCTCGTCACCCCGTTTGAATTCGACCGTCTGGTAACCCCGCTTGGCGTGACTACGGCGATCTGTGATCCCCATGAAATTGCTAATGTTTTGGGGGTTGCGGGCCTGCAATACTTTCTAGATGCCGCGCTGGAAACCGTTTTGGATATCCGTGTGAACCTAAGTTCCTGCGTGCCATCAACAGATATGGAAACCTCTGGTGCGCGTATTGAGGCGGAAGACCTCGAGCCTTTGCGCGGCCATCCGCAGGTCATCGGTTTGGCCGAAGTGATGAATTATCCCGGGGTGATCCACCAAGACCCCGGTATCGTGGCGAAACTTGAAGCCTTTAGAGGCGGCCATATTGATGGCCATGCCCCCATGCTTTCGGGCAAGGACCTCAACGCATATATCGCCGCAGGGATCCGCACAGAACACGAAGCGACGTCGATCGAAGAAGCCCGGGAAAAACTGCAAAAAGGGTTGCGCGTGTTGATCCGCGAAGGGTCGGTCTCCAAAGACCTCGACGCGTTGCTACCGCTGCTGGATGAGCGCACGGCGAGTTACATGTGTTTTTGCACGGATGATCGAAACCCGCTTGATATCGGGGAACATGGCCACCTTGATTACATCATCCGAACGGCAATTGCGCGTGGGGTGTCGCCTGTTGCGGTTTATCGCGCAGCGTCGTTGTCTGCGGCTGAAGCATTTGGATTGAAAGACCGTGGGCTGATTGCACCTGGGCAACGCGCCGACATTGTGGCCCTTGGGCGCTTGGAAAACTGCGATGCACAGGTAACGTTTTGTGGCGGAGTTCAGGCGGCTGAAGCGGCGTTCAAGGCCCGCAAGATCACACCGACGATTGGGCGAAAATCGGTGAAAGCACCTGTCGTCCACGCGCAGGACTTCCGTACAACCTCAAACCGCAGTGAAACGGACGTGATTGGCGTTATTCCCGGTAAGATCATCACGGAGCATTTGCACGAGGTTATTGAGCCACAAAACGGCGACAAGGTACCGGACATCGCGCGTGATCTCATCAAGATCGCGGTGATTGAACGCCACGGGATTAACGGCAATATCGCCACCGGTTTTGTTAAGGGGTTTGGTTTGCAAAGTGGCGCCATCGCCTCGACGGTTTGCCATGATCACCACAATATCGCCTGCGTTGGCACCGATTACGACGATATGGCGCTGGCCAGCAATCGGATGACAAAGCTTGAGGGCGGATTTGTGGTGGCACAAAACGGCAAGATCCTTGCGGAATTGGCGCTTCCGGTTGCTGGATTGATGAGTCTGGAGCCGTTTGAACGGGTCCGTGAGACTTTGGAGGACCTGCGGGATGCCGCCAAACGTCTTGGGGTGACGCTGGAAGAACCATTTCTGCAGCTTGCGTTTCTGGCGCTTCCTGTGATCCCGATGCTTAAGATCACCGATCGCGGCATGGTCGATGTCGCGAAATTCGAAATCATCAGCTAGCCGAGCCGTCCGTCTGCCGCAAGTGTCAGCATCGCGGGCAGGGCTTTGTCCAGAACGCTTTGTGCGTTTGGGAGGTCGTTGTTTGTCGCACGTCTTGTGGCAGCGGTTTGGCTGAAACCGTGGCCAAGCCATCGCTGTATAAGCCGCGCGCGCAGGTCTTCCATTGGCACTTCTAGGCGCACAGATAGGGTCCAGAGCGGAGCGAGATTAAACCACGGGGCATCATCAAACAGCAGGTAATTTCCTTCAACGATAATCACTTCCGCACTTGCGGGTACGATACGCGCACCGGCAATCGCCATATCGCGAGAGCGATCAAAAATCGGGACCGCAACATCGACGCGTTCTTTCAGGCGGCGGACCATATGTACGAAACCCGCGCCGTCAAAGGTCTGCGGAGCACCTTTTCTGGTTAGGTCGCCGCGCGCCTCAAGCACTTGATTGTCAAAGTGAAAACCGTCTTGGGGGACTACAACAGTTTCACATTTCTGCGCATTCAAACGCCGTGAAAGTTCTCCGGCGAGCGTGGTTTTACCACTTGCAGGTGGGCCAGCAATGGCGACGAGAATCCGTGACGGACCGTCGCGAAGGGCGTGAATGCGTTCAGCCAGAATGTTGATTTGGGGCGTTAGGTCTATCAAGGAGCTCTCCAGTTCAACATCTTTGCTTCGAACGCGGTGTTAACTGCAAGAGGGATGCTACAGTGGCGGCAAGTTTCGGCTGGCGTCCTTACGAAGCGAGGGCTTCATGTTGTCACCGTGGGCATCCAAAA
>JAHBAO020000030.1 GCA_018500065.2 Octadecabacter sp.
ATGCATGGCCACCGTTGGTGCCGTGTCCAACCCTGACAACTCCAACCAGAACATGGGTAAAGCCGGCCGTATGCGCCACTATGGCAAGCGCCCGTCTGTTCGTGGTGTTGTTATGAACCCGATCGATCACCCGCACGGTGGTGGTGAAGGTCGCACATCTGGTGGTCGTCACCCGGTTACTCCTTGGGGTAAGCCAACAAAGGGTGCGAAAACTCGCAACAAGAACAAAGCGTCTAGCCGCCTGATTATCCGGTCGCGCCACGCCAAGAAGAAGGGTCGTTAAGAATGGCTCGTTCAGTATGGAAAGGTCCATTCGTTGACAGCTACGTGCTTAAGAAAGCCGAAGTTGCCAAAGAATCCGGCCGCAATGACGTTATCAAGATCTGGTCCCGTCGTTCTACAATCTTGCCACAGTTCGTTGGTTTGACGTTTGGCGTCTACAACGGCCGTAAGCATATCCCAATCACGATCACCGAAGACATGATCGGTCAGAAGTTTGGTGAGTACTCACCAACGCGGACTTATTATGGCCATGCGGCTGATAAAAAAGCGAAGCGGAAATAAGTCATGAGCAAGGATAAAAATCCCCGCCGCGTGGCAGACAACGAAGCACGTGCAAAACTGCGCATGCTGAAGACGTCGCCGCAGAAACTTAACCTGCTCGCCGGTATGATCCGTGGCAAAAAGGTGGACAAGGCCCTCACGGACCTGACGTTCTCCAAGAAGCGCATCGCGTTGGACGTGAAGAAATGCCTTCAGTCCGCAATTGCCAACGCAGAGAACAACCACAACCTCGACGTTGATGAGCTCATCGTTGCTGAGGCCTATGTGGGCAAAAACTTGACAATGAAGCGTGGACGTCCTCGTGCGCGTGGCCGTTTCGGTAAAATCGTCAAGCCGTTCGCTGAACTGACAATCCTGGTACGCCAAGTTGAGGAGCAAGCATAATGGGTAACAAAGTAAACCCGATCGGCATGCGTCTTCAGGTCAACCGCACCTGGGACAGCCGCTGGTACGCTGACACGAAAGACTACGGTAACCTTCTGCTCGAAGACCTTAAGATCAAGGACTTCATCAAGACAGAATGTAAGCAAGCCGGCGTTAGCCGTGTCATCATCGAGCGCCCGCACAAGAAATGCCGCGTGACTATTCACACTGCACGTCCTGGCGTCATCATCGGTAAGAAAGGCGCGGACATCGAAACGCTTCGCCAAAAGCTTGCCGCGCTGACGGAGTCTGAATTGCACCTCAACATCGTTGAAGTTCGCAAGCCAGAGCTGGACGCTGTCTTGGTTGGTGAGAGCATCTCTCAGCAGCTCGAGCGTCGTGTTTCTTTCCGTCGCGCTATGAAGCGTGCGGTTCAGAACGCTATGCGTATGGGTGCCCTCGGTATTCGTGTTAACCTCGCTGGCCGTCTTGGCGGTGCAGAGATTGCGCGGACTGAATGGTATCGTGAGGGCCGCGTGCCACTCCACACCCTGCGTGCTGACATCGATTACGCGCACGTCGAAGCACAGACTGCTTATGGTATCATCGGGATCAAGACTTGGATCTTCAAAGGTGAAATCATGGAGCACGATCCGTCTGCACATGATCGTAAACTTCAAGAGCTTCAGGATGGTCCGCCCCCGCGCGGCGCACGTCCTGGTGGCCGTGATCGCTGAAAGGATTAAACAATGCTTCAGCCAAAACGCACTAAATTCCGCAAGCAGCATAAAGGCCGTATTAAGGGAGAAGCCAAAGGTGGCTCCGACCTGACATTCGGTACTTTCGGCCTCAAAGCGACTCAGCCGGAGCGTGTGACTGCACGTCAGATCGAGGCAGCACGCCGCGCGATGACACGTCATATGAAACGTCAGGGCCGTGTTTGGATCCGTATTTTCCCAGACGTACCTGTAACGTCCAAGCCCACCGAAGTTCGTATGGGTAAGGGTAAAGGTTCTGTCGATTATTGGGCATGTAAGGTCAAACCTGGCCGCATCATGTTCGAAATTGACGGCGTCTCCGAAGACATCGCCCGCGAAGCCCTGCGCCTCGCTGCGATGAAACTGCCGGTGAAAACACGCACAGTTCTTCGCGAAGACTGGTAATCACGGCGTTCTCTGCGCAGCAGAAACGCCGGAGTGCAGGTAAACGTTTGACGCGGTCAAATGTGGCTGCACACCGGTTCAAAGAATTAGACCCCCGCCGAGAAATCGGTGGGGGTCTTTCGTTCAGCAAACGGTCTCTCTGATTTGTAAAATCAACTCGATTGGAACTTGATCCGGACCCATGCCACCTTTGACATCAGACCATGAGGAACCGCTCGGAACTGGGCAATCCACTAGAAGCGTACCTTGAAAGTCTCCTAGCTTACCTTCTCCGGTCACCTCAAAAATTGGATACCCGGCGGATATGTAGTGACTTAGTTGTCCAGTCCAGCCTTGGCTGTAAAATCCGATTGTTCCGTCCGAGAACGTGAACGCATCAAGTTGCTGGTCAAAGCTTACCGTTGTCCCCAAAGCAGTTTGAGCACTCGATAAACTGGCGATGCAGAGCAATGCGACGGTAAACGGTGTTTTGATCATTGTCGTCCCTCATATTATACTTCTCAACATAGAAAGCCATTCGTGTCTAGACTGTAAGCCCGCATAACCATCACCCGCCCCAAATCCGCGCCATCCCTCCGTCAAACGCGGCCCATGTCATAGTCGCCGAATTTCCCGCATGCCCCTCATAGTAGGACCGTCCATTCGGCAACGGCAGGCCTGCCCATATGCGTGCAAGGTTGTGCATGAAGCTTCGACGACCTAGCTCGCCAACTTGAAACTGTGAAAGCCCTGCGTCCTCTAGAAGCACCAGCGCCAGCGCGTCTTGAACGCCGGCCGTGAATAGCGTTTCCGGCCCAAAGCCACGCTCTGCCGCGACCCGCCGTAGTGTCGATGGAATAAACTGGTAACGCCCTATCGCGTGCGGTTGTCCAGGTGTGTCTGCGATCCACTGATATATCTCACCCAGCGTCATTTGCGTCGGCAATCGCGATGGTTTCACGCGGGCGCCATGTTGCACGGCGTCATACCCAGCTGCCCCAGCTTCCGCGCGCGCGATGAGGCTTAGGAGATGGTCGACGGGTTCGTCTCCCGTCCCACCTATAGGTGCGGTGGGGAGCGCGGGTTCTGGTAGGGGCGCGAAGAAGCCCATTTGCGGGTTCGGGGCGAACAGGCTGGCGCGGGTTGCGATTTCGGGGGCGACAGTTGACCTCGGGAAAAGGGAATTCAACTCAGCGTGTACGGTCCCCGCACTCAACATTATTCCCAAGGCCAACCAAATTCGAACCATAAAACCGCACCTCTTCTGAGTTGGGGCGGGTATGATGTTTAATCGTTGACGGTTCGTTTAAGTGTCGGGGGGGAACTATTCCCATTTGTAATTAAAACTTACGGAAATGCGGTCTTCTTCGGACATGTTCATCGGGACTTCGTGGCGCAGCCAGCTTTCCCAGAGCAGCACATCGCCAACGGCGGGCTTCACGTAGACGAACTGCTTCAGCTCATCACGGCAGTCTTTTTTGCGAGACGGAGAGGCCATCATCATCTGCGCGCGCGGGTCTTCCAGCTTTAGCGCCGACGCGCCTTCGGGCATCTTCACGTAGGTCGTGCCGGAAATGACGGAATGCGGATGGATATGCGAGGTGTGAATGCCGCCTTCGGGCAGAATGTTGATCCAGATGTCTTCCAGCACCAGCTTGCGGCCGTCCAGATCGAACTCCAAATCCTCGGCAAAGGCCGCGACGTGTTTGTCGAGCGCATCAACGACCGCCTGAAAGATCGGAAACCGCCACGGCAGGTCGGTGAGCGATGCATAGGACGTGTAGCCGGGGAAATCATTGGCCTCACACCACGCGTTGCCCGCATCGTCATCCTCGGCGATGGAATAGCAGGACGCACGAAGCTCATCGGCGTCTATGGCGGCCCCAGAACTATTCAGCGTGGATTGAAAGAGGCGGGTGGCGAAGAGAGAGCGGATGGTGGGCACAGTTGTCGTCCTTGATCTATCAGGCGTTGCGTTGTATATACGGATGCACATACGAAAGGCAACGCCATGATCGAAACACGTATCCGCAAAGTCGGCAACTCTGCCGTGATGACCCTTACGACCGAAATGCTCGCGATGCTTGACGCTAAAGAGGGCGACAGCCTGTTTGTGGTGCGTGGCGATGACGGGTCATTGCGGATCATGGCCGAAGACCCGCGCATTGCCGAAGCGCTGGCTGCCGCTGAAATCGTCATGGACGAAAACCGCGACGCCTTACAAGCTCTCGCATGAGTACGCCCGTTTGGGTTCCCCTCCCTGTTGTCATCATTGTCCACGACCGCCAAATCGCACGGCATGGCGGGGCTTCAGGCATGCGAGATCGCAACCTTCTTGAGTCCGCCTGCGTCCGCCCGCTCAATAAATTCGCGCACGGCGAAACCGACCTCCCAACCCTCGCTGCCGCATACGCCTATGGAATCGCCAAAGCGCATGCGTTTGTGGACGGGAACAAACGGACGGCGTTTGTGACAGCGTTCACGTTTCTGCGGCTGAACGGGTATGCGTTCCGGCCAGAGCCTGTTGAGGCCGTGCGGATGATGGAAGACCTCGCGCAAGATGTGGTGAGTGAGGGGGAGTTTAGTGAGTGGTTGCATAGATAGTTGAACAGCAATAATGAGAAACAATTGTGTCGCAAGTCATTGTAGCGCAATTGAAGGCTCCATCCAGATGCTAAAGTTCTTATCCATTATTACGGTTGCAATGACTTCGACGTCTGTAATGGCCCAAGAGATCAGATTTGACGTTCGGGATTTTGGGGTATTGGATCACAGCATTTATGGGCGGGGAGTGGTTGTAATTGTGCAACCGAACCTCATGCCGAACGCAGGGATTCATAGTCCGCAGATCACAGGCGCGGTCGATGCGCTTTGTGAAGCCTATGGACCACGTGCAATTTCATTGGTTGAAGAGCGGCAAGGTCTAACCGAGCCAGATTTTGTAGGTATTCGCATCGTCACGGGCGGTCCTGTAGGTTCTTACTACTTTCAGGCCTACGAGGTCTTGGATGGTGACTGTGGTGCGCCGCTTGATTGATCGTAATTGGTCTTAGCCTGATTGCAACTCACCCCCTTGCCACACACACCAACACCCCCTATACGCCCCCAATCTACCCACTCCATCGGAGATTCGGGTTACGTTTGTGCGCTCTGTATGAACCGCTCGCCGATGATGTTGCAAAAGGAGTCGTCCAATGGACGCGAAAGAACTACGGGATAAAACCCCGGATCAGCTTCGTGATGAGCTATCCAACCTGAAAAAAGAATCCTTCAACCTGCGTTTTCAGCAGGCGACAGGCGCGATTGAAAACACTGCTCGCATGCGCACAGTTAAGCGTGACGCGGCCCGTGTTAAAACTATCCTGAACGAAAAAGCGGCTGATGCTGCCAAGACGGAGGCTTAATAGATGCCTAAGCGTCTCCTGTCCGGTGTTGTCACAAGCAACCAGAACGAACAAACCGTAACTGTGTCCGTGGAACGTCGTTTCACACACCCGGTTCTCAAGAAGACAATTCGTAAGTCCAAAAAATACCGGGCGCACGATGAGGCCAACACATTCAACGTGGGCGACCAAGTCCGCATTCAGGAATGTGCGCCAAAGTCTAAAACCAAACGCTGGGAAGTGATTACGGCCTAATCGCCGCACAACCTACTTAACGAAACCCTAGGGGCCCGGTCAGAATCGGGGTGAACCCTATAGGTCGGGAGAAGTCTAAATGATCCAGATGCAGACCAATCTTGATGTGGCTGACAACAGCGGCGCTCGCCGTGTTCAGTGTATCAAGGTCCTCGGCGGTTCCCACCGTCGTTACGCATCGGTCGGCGATATTATCGTCGTATCGGTGAAAGAGGCCATTCCACGTGGTCGCGTAAAGAAAGGTGACGTCCGTAAGGCCGTCGTCGTGCGCACACGCAAGGAAGTCCGTCGTGAAGACGGTACGGCAATTCGTTTTGACAGCAACGCTGCTGTTATCCTCAACACAAGCAATGAGCCTGTTGGCACCCGTATCTTCGGGCCAGTGGTTCGTGAGCTTCGCGCGAAGAACTTCATGAAGATCATCTCGCTCGCTCCGGAGGTGCTGTAAAATGGCTGCTAAACTCCGCAAAGGTGACAAGGTCATCGTGCTTGCTGGCAAAGACAAAGGCAAAACTGGCGAGATTTCGTCTGTAGACCCTAAGGCTGGCAAAGCAGTTGTAGACGGTGTGAACATTGCTGTTCGCCACGTTAAGCAATCCCAGACAACGCAGGGTGGTCGTACACCTAAAGCGATGCCAATTCAGCTCAGCAACCTCGCGGTTGTCGACAAGAACGGCAAAGCGACACGCGTTGGCTTCAAAATCGACGGCGACAAAAAAGTTCGCGTCGCTAAGACAACAGGGGATGTGATCTAATGCTCGATACTGCAAACTACACACCTCGTTTCAAGGCGATGTACAACGACACCATCCGCGCTGCGATGATGGAAGAGTTCAAGTACAAGAACGCTATGCAGACCCCACGTTTGGACAAAATTGTTCTGAACATCGGCTGTGGCTCTGAAGCTGTGAACGACACCAAGAAAGCTAAGTCAGCTCAAGAAGATCTGTCTGCGATTGCTGGTCAGTTGGCCGTTATCACCAAAGCAAAGAAATCCATCGCTGGTTTCCGCGTTCGTGAAGACATGCCACTTGGCGCGAAGGTTACCCTTCGTGGCGACCGTATGTTTGAATTCCTTGACCGTCTTACCACGATCGCCATGCCACGTATCCGCGATTTCCGCGGCATTTCTGGCAAGTCGTTCGATGGCCGTGGCAACTACGCTATGGGCATGAAGGAACACATCGTATTCCCGGAAATCAACTTCGACAAAGTCGACGTTGCTTGGGGCATGGATATCGTCATCTGCACAACAGCAGACAACGATGCAGAAGCAAAAGCGCTGTTGAAGCATTTCAACATGCCGTTCAACAGCTAAGGGGATAGACAATATGGCTAAGAAATCCATGATCGCCCGCGAAGTTAAGCGTGAGAAGCTCGTCAAAAAGTACGCAGCTAAGCGCGCCGAACTCAAAGCAATCGCACTCGATGACAGCAAGACAATGGAAGAGCGGTTCACTGCTCGTCTGAAGCTTGCCAAACTGCCGCGTAACTCCGCGCCAGTTCGTTTGCACAACCGTTGCCAGCTCACAGGTCGTCCGCACGCGTACTACCGTAAGCTTAAGATCAGCCGGATCGCACTGCGGGACCTTGGTTCCAATGGCGAAATTCCCGGTATGGTCAA